>JAKMGS010000093.1 GCA_022424815.1 Schleiferiaceae bacterium
AATTGCTCGCGATGGGTGTCAGTGATGCGCACATGGACGAAAAGGGCTACGTATATGCGACTGTCCCGGCTTCGGCAGGCCACGAGAGTGCGCCGGCCATCTGTTTTTGCTCGCACATGGATACCTCCCCAGAATACAGCGGGGCAGGGGTGGTGCCGACCTTACACCACAACTATGACGGAGGTGATATTGTGTTGCCGAAGGGCGATATCATCATAGGTCCAAAGGCTTTTGGGCCGTTGAAAGAAATGGAAGGGCACACGATCATTACCTCTGACGGTTCGACGTTGTTGGGGGCGGACAATAAGGCTGGAGTGGCCGAAATCATGGCTGCGACGGCATATTTGATGCAACATCCTGAGGTGCCGCATGCGACGATGAAATTGTTGTTCACCCCGGACGAAGAAATAGGCCGCGGGGCGGATCATGTGGATATCGAAAAATTAGGCGCGGCATGGGGCTATACTATGGACGGTGCCACCAAGGGTTCTATTGAAGACGAAACCTTCTCTGCAGATGGCGCCACCGTGATTTTCCGTGGGGCCAATACCCATCCGGGCTATGCCCATAAGAAGATGGGCAATGCCTTGAAGGCTGCTGGAGTGTTTTTGAGTTTGTTGCCACGCCAAGAATGGGCGCCGGAAGCGACTAAAGGAGAGGCCGGCTTCGTACACCCGTATGAGATTAAAGGCGGTGTGGAAGAAGTGCGCATCACGATGATCTTGCGCAGTTTTGATTCGACGGAATTGGACGAATATGCCCAATTACTTCATGCCCTGGCCAAACAAGCTTCCAAGGCGGTGAAGCGCACCAGCTATGAGATTGAGATTAGCGAGCAATACCGCAATATGAAGGAGATCCTCGACCAACATCCGAAAGTCGTGGCCTTGGCAGAAAAAGCCATTGATGCGTGCGGATTGCCCGTGCGAAAGGCGAAGATCCGCGGCGGTACAGATGGCTCGAAGCTCAGCTTCATGGGCCTTCCTTGCCCCAATATTTTTGCTGGGGAGCACGCCTTTCACAGTCCCTATGAATTTGTGAGTCTACAGGATATGGAGAGCGCGACCGATGTCATCGTGAAGCTGCTCGAACTTGTGGCTACTGAAGCATAAAAAAAGCCGCCCTAGGGGCGGCTTTTTTTTATGGTGCCAAAAATTTTTCTCAGCCTCGTGCGGCATAGGCTTGGTTGAGGGCGTCCGCGAGGCGCACGCCTGCCTGAGCCAATCGCAAGTGCAACAGTTCAGTATTGTCGTACACATAGCGGTAGCCCATTCTTTCTGGATCGCCCATGGTGGAGTAGCACTGCTCGCGCATTTCCACGCTCTCGCGGACCCAGTCCTTGGTGGTTGTGCCTTTCCACGATTGAATGTGTTCAGGGGTCACGGTGCTCATGATCCAAGTCGAGTATTCGGTGTACGACATTTTCCAGTAATCGATGAGTCCGCTGTCCCATACGCGGTGCAGGTTGGAGCTCTCCCAGAAGAACTTGACTTTGACTTGGTTTCCACCCATGTCCGTACCGTTGCCACAGTGCAGTGGCTGGTGCACATCGCCAATGAGGTGGGCTAGGGCGCGCAAGGCAAAGGCTTCATCTACGCTGTAGTGTTGCGTCTCAATTTCCTTGAGGAATTTATCGATGGCCATCCAAACATCTCCTTTATCCGGGTGTTCGTGGTGGTCCAAGTGGTCGACAGATTCCACGGTGCAATAGTGCCACGCGTTCAAGCTGTCGTACGACGGTTCGGATTTAATAAAGTCCATCCAGTTCGCAACCATGGCCAAATCTTCCCCATCAAGGGTGTTGATAATGTGCGCTTTAACCTCAGGGTTGAGGTGGTCCATCGCAATGTGTCCTACGACGCGGTGGCCGGTAAGTCCCCATGCAAAAACAGCAGTAGAGAGGGTGGCGAAAGTAAGGGAAAGGAGTGTTCTCATCGGTTAACAATTGAGGGTTTAAGGTAGCCAATTATTCTATCGTAGCGTAGTCCCATACTGCGGTTGTACAAAATTAGCGTGTAATCGTTTTTCGTCTGCCAATGCGTGCCTTCTGTCAACTCGGTGCTGACGCCGCCTTCGGCATTGGGGTGGGCAAATACGTAGTTGTAGTAGCCCTGTTTAAGTAAGATTTTACCCGAGTAGGCGCCGCGTGTGTAATTGTACTCTAAGCGGAATTCTGGGAGAAGCTGCCAATTGGTCACTTGACCAAAAACATATACCGGGACTTCGAGCTCGGGGCTTTCAAAATAGAATTCCACGACGCAGTAATCTCCGGCCAAATCAGGATTTCCAACATCGGCGCGCTGGATTAATCGTGCCCCGTTGATATCAGGCTGAAAGCTGTAGACGGCTATACTGCGGTTCTTCTTTTCATCCAAAAAGACCTGCCAACAAGAATCTAGTTGGCTCACTTTTACACCCATGCCCACCTGGTTTAATCGCTTGGTGTCGAAGGTGTGGAATTCCACGCCGCCTTCAAATGATCCTTCGCCCATGAAGTTGTATTCGAGCATACCGTCATTGATGAAGGTAGGTTTGAGGCCATTGAGGCTATTGTCCCAGCGGCGGTTTTGAAGAATGCTGAGGTCTAAATCGTTGAAGTAGTCCTGAATAGGGTAGCCGGCTAGGGCCACACGGGCATTGACTTGCTGTTCGGTACTAAAATTCGTCAAGTCTACCGCACGAATAACTTCTACCGAAGGAATAGCCAGTGTTTCATATACGATAAAGCGACGGCGTATAATGACATCTTCGGGGTCATCATTTTGGAATATTTCCAAGACGTAGTTTCCGCTGATCTTTGGGCGAACGTATTCATTAGGTATGGTCGTCTTGTAATGTGTGTAGGGAACGAAGGTGCCGACGCTAATGGCGAAATTGGTCAAATAATTTCCATCGAAACCATCCAAGTATTGGTTGATCAATAGGTCTGATGGGTACCAATTTTTATCACAGTGTTGAATGCGGTACCCATAGTTATTCCACTCATAAGCCATGTCGTCAAAACTGAATTCTAGCCCTTGTTTCTTACCCAATCCGTATGCCGGGAAGTCCATCGGTGCCCCTACGGGAGCTAATTGTACCGTTTTTAGGTAATCAAAAGCCACCGTATCGGTAAGAATTTGGGCCGTCAAAACCTTACAAAACAAGGCTATGACTAATATCACGGACTTATGAACAGACATTTTTATAAAATATTGGTGTCTAAGGTACAATTAGTACCGATTTCTTGTGGCTAAAAGTTGTCTGTGTTCTAATTTTGCAACCCAAAATCATACTTAAAGTACGATGTCTCAATCCTTCAAGATTCGAAAGGGATACAATATTAAGTTGGTCGGCGAAGCTTCTTCGAACGATTTCGGGCAATATAACGCCTCGACTTATGCCGTAAGCCCTTTAGATTTTCCAGGTATCACGCCAAAATTGGCAGTGAAAGCTGGATCAAAAGTATTGGCGGGTGATACTTTGTTTTTCGACAAAGACCGTCCAGAAGTAAAAATTTGTGCCCCTGTATCAGGAGAAGTAGCCGAGATCAAACGCGGAGCAAAGCGTAAAATCTTGGCTGTTTTGTTGTTGGCGGATAGTGAAACAAGCTATGCCAAGCACGGAGCGTTCGACCTTAGTAAAGGAGATCGCGAGGCTGCTGCAACTCACTTCGCAAATACTGGTGTTGGCGCCTTCATCACCACTCGCCCGTACGGCGTAGCGGCCAGCATGAACGAACAGCCTCGCGACATCTTCGTAAATGGTATCCAGAGCGGACCGTTGAACGGAGACCTAGCTACTCAGTTGGCAGGCAAAGGTGAAGCGGTACAAGCTGCAATTAGCGCCTTGGCCTTGATGACTACAGGGAAGGTATATGTAAGTCATGATTTAGACGCCCCAGCCGTCCCTGAACTTCAAGTTGACGGAGCCACTCAAATCTCCTTCTCAGGTAAACATCCAAAAGGGTTAGTTGGTACGCAGATCGCCAAAGTTGCACCTATCAACAAAAGTGAGGTGGTATGGACATTGAATGCCATTGACCTTTCTATTATAGGTCGTGCCATTTTAACTGGAGAATACGCTCCAGAATACAAAGTAGCTGTTACTGGTTCAAAAGCTATGAACACTGGCTACGCTACTATGTTACAAGGAGTAAACCTAAAAGAACTTATAAGTGCGAACATCAATACAGATAACTCTCGTCTTATCGCAGGTGATGTATTGACAGGAATTCAACTGGCCGCAGATGGCTTCTTGAGCTTCGGCAAAGCACAACTCACTGCCATCCCTGAAGGAAACCAAACTGAATTCTTTGGTTGGGTACTTCCAGGTTTTGGTAAGTTTTCTACCAACCGTGCCTTCTGGGGATGGTTGTTCCCGAACCGCAAATACGATTTAGACACCAATATGCACGGTGAAGAGCGTGCATTTGTGGTGAGTGGAGAATACGAGAAGTTTATTCCAATGGATATTTTCCCGCAACAACTGCTTCGCAGCATTTTGATTAAGGACATCGAAAAAATGGAGCAGTTGGGCATTTACGAAGTAGTACCTGAAGATTTCGCTATTGCGGAAGTTGCTTGTACTTCTAAGTTGCCGTTGCAGCAGATTGTACGTGACGGTTTGAATGATCTCAGAAAAGAAATGATGTAATAGCCATAGTATGAAGTTTGCACAAAACATAATCGACAAGACTAGACCGCTGGTTGAAAAAGATGGCAAGAGAAATTTGCTCTATCCTTTGCATAACGCATTGGAGACAATGGCTTTCGTTCCTGATCACACGACGCACTCAGGTGCACACGTTCGTGATGCAATTGATTTGAAACGCACGATGGTGACGGTAATCTTCGCCATGGTTCCCGCTCTACTATTTGGGATGTGGAACATCGGTAGATTGCACTTCACTGCCATCGGTGAAGAAGCTGCGCTCATGGACAGCTTCCTCTTTGGGGCATTGAAAATGTTGCCTATGATCACTGTGACGTACGCAGCCGGTCTAGGGGTGGAGATTTTCTTCTCATGGAAACGCAATCACCCTGTAAACGAAGGTTTCTTGGTCTCAGGGTTGTTGATTCCTATGATTATGCCAGTAGATATCCCGTTATGGATGGTAGCTGTGAGTACCATATTCGCAGTGTTGATCGGTAAAGAGGTATTTGGTGGAACCGGAATGAACTTATTAAACCCGGCGCTCACCGCACGTGCCTTCGCCTTCTTCGCCTACCCAACATGGATGTCAGGTGACCAAGTATGGATTAATACTAAAGGCGGTGAAGTAGTGGATGGATACTCAGGTGCTACAGCCCTAGGTGATCTAGCGACGACTGTGGGTCAAAGCATGGACAGTCCTGCTACGGAATCAGTAATGGCACAGTTTGGTACTGGGGGGCACTATTCCTTCATGAACGCTTTTCTAGGACTCATTCCAGGCTCCATTGGTGAGACCTCAGCGGCGCTCATCCTGCTTGGAGGTCTATATCTTGTATTCAAAGGAGTAGGCTCTTGGAAAATTATGCTGAGCTTCTTTGTAGGTGGTTTAGCAATGGCAGGTATTTTTAACCTATTCGCGGTAAATGAGTTTATGGGATTGAATCCTTTACACCAGTTAATGTTGGGCGGTTTTATGTTCGGTATGGTCTTTATGGCTACTGATCCTGTAAGTGCAGCTCAAACAGAAACTGGAAAATATATTTACGGTTTCTTGGCCGGATTCTTCGGAATCATGATCCGCGTATTCAATCCAGCATATCCAGAAGGTATTATGTTGGCCATCCTATTTATGAATGTTATGGCACCGCTCATTGACTATTACGTGGTAGAAGCCAATGTTAAGCGCCGTGCCAAACGCGTTGTTCACGCCTAAACCATTATAACTATGAATGTAAACAGCAACGGATATACGTACACATTTGCCACTGTGATGGTAATAGTAGTGGCGGTTTTATTATCAAGTGCATCATTGGGCTTGAAATCAAAACAAGCCAGTAATGTCAAGCAAGAAAAAATGCAAAGCATATTGGCTTCAGTAGGAGTTGAGGTAGATCGAAGCGAAGCTGAAGCGACTTACATAGAAGTCATTGATTCTGTCTATACCATAAAAGGAGGTAAGGAAGTGAGTAAAGATCGCGAAGCGGGTTTTAATATAGACATGGCGGCAGCTGTGAAGGCATCAAATAATGAACGTGAAGTGCCTCTGTATTTTGCGAAAGTTCCTAATAAAAACAATGAAGATGTAACCCGCTACTTTATCATCCCGATGCGTGGAAAGGGTCTTTGGGGTCCAGTTTGGGGCTTTGTAAGTTTGGAAGCCGATGGTAATACAGTGGTTGGTGCAAACTTTGGCCACAAGAGTGAAACCCCAGGTTTGGGTGCAGAAATCACTACGCCAATGTTCACGGACCAATTCCCAGGGAAGAAAATCTCAGAAGCTGGAGTATTCCAGTCTATTTCAGTTGTTAAACAGGGGACTTCGAGTGGTGACTATGCTGTAGATGGTATATCAGGAGGCACCATTACTTCAAACGGAGTGAATGATATGTTGGCCGACTGTTTGGCCCCCTACGCGGAATACTTCAAAAACAGATAATCCCCATGAGTACAGAAGTAAAACAAAAAGAGTCGTTATTCTCTAAGAAGAATAGAAAGCTCATTTCTGATCCTTTCAACGACAACAACCCAATCACTGTACAGGTATTGGGTATCTGTTCAGCGCTTGCGATCACGGTTAAATTAGAACCGGCCATCGTAATGTCTCTCTCAGTATTGTTCGTTTTGGCGGCGGGTAACGTGATCATCTCTTTGATTCGTAACCTCATCCCTAATCGTATTCGTATCATCGTTCAGTTGGTCGTTGTAGCTTCCTTAGTAATCTTGGTGGACCAATTCCTCAAGGCCTACGCTTACGATGTGAGTAAGCAACTTTCAGTCTTTGTGGGTTTGATCATTACGAACTGTATCATTATGGGTCGTTTCGAAGCATTCGCCTTGGGCAATGGTCCTTGGAAAGCCTTCATGGACGGTATCGGTAACTCCA
>JAKMGS010000094.1 GCA_022424815.1 Schleiferiaceae bacterium
ATGTAGTTCTTCAGGCCGGTATCAGCAACCAGAGCTTCCAACGCGAGGATTACTTCGATCAACCTGCAAACCCAATTTCTGATACTCAGAACTCTTTGGGTGGTTACCTTAAAGGTGGTGCCAACTACAACATGAATGATGCTTCGAACTTCTTCTTCAACGCAGGTTTCATTTCACGTCAAGCACAATTTGGAGCTGTATTCCCGAACTACGGAAATACGATTAACGAGGATTTGGAAAACGAGGAAATCGTTTCATTTGAAGCGGGTTACGGTTACACAGCAAATAACCTACGCATCAACGTGAACGCTTACTCTACAACTTGGGGTAACCGTTTCCAAACCGTTTCTTTAACAAATGCTAATGGCGTTGATGGTACTGCTCAGTTCCGTGATATTGATGTGCGTCATAACGGTTTAGAGATTGAAGCAGATTACTTTGCCACGGATAAACTACGTCTAAAAGCAATGACTTCATTCGGAGACTGGAGATACACGAAAGACTTCACAGCAACTCTATTCGACGACAACCAACAAGCAATCGGTGATGGTACTTTATACTTGAAAGGTGCTAAGGTTGGTGATGCAGCACAAACTACTGCTTACTTCACAGCAGATTACACTGTAGCTAAAGGTGCTAGCATTGATCTAGGTCTACGTCTAGTTGACGGATTGTACGCTGATTTCTCAATCGTTGACGAAGAATTCTACGCTCCTAATAACAGAGGCGCAGTAAAGCTTCCTTCTTACGGTTTAATTGATTTAGGCGCAACTTACAGAATGAACGGATTTACTTTCCGTTTGAACGTAAACAACTTGGCCAACACAGTATACATTGCTGAGTCTAACACAAGTATTCACGCTGAAGATGGTGACCCAACGTGGAACGGAATCAACACTGCTAACTCAGTGTGGTTCGGTTTCGGTCGTACGTGGAATGCTTCTTTGCGTTACAACTTCTAATCTGATCTAGATTTAGATATAGGAGCCCCGCCACTTGGCGGGGCTCTTTTTTTGCCTCATTTTTGACCTATGAGAAAAATCCTTCTTTTAATTCCAGTACTGTTCGTGCAGAGTTGCCAAAGCACAGGTGGTGATGCTACTGAAGTTCAAGAAATTCCGGTGGAGGCCTCGGCTACAATAGGGAATGAGGCCTTAGATAGCTTGAATGAGATCATTCGCTATGCGCCCAATGATATGGATGCACTGGAAGCTCGTGCCGGGATGTATTTGCGTCAGCAGAATTTGAAATATGCAGCAGCTGATGTGGCGGCGGTGTTGCAATTAGACAGCTCACGAACTAAAGCGCTAGAGTTGTGGGGAGATCTTGGTTTTGCGACGAATCAGACCCGCCAAAGTAGAGATGCTTGGCAAAAGTGTATGGCGGAGGATTCGGAAAATGTGCCCTGTCGATTGAAGATGGCGGAGTTGTATCATGTGGTGACCGAGTTTGAGAAGAGTGCTGAATTGGTGGATGAGATCATAAAATTAGACCCTGTGAATCCTGAAGCTCATTTCTTGAAAGGTCTGTTGATGCGAGATGCTCTCGGCGATACCACTAGAGCGTTACAGTGGATTCAGAAATCCATCGATTTAGATCCTGATTATATCGAAGCATTGGATATGTGTGGGGTGTTATACAGCGCATTGGGGAACCCTTTGGCATTAGCATACTACAATCGCTTGATCGAGTTACAGCCCCAGAACAGAATTTTCATGTACAATAGGGGAATGTTTTATTTAGGTATGCAGGATTGGAATCGAGCTTTGGAGGATTTTACGATCTGCACACAATTGGATCCAGATGATATTGAAAGTTGGTTTAACCTAGGGTATGTGCATCTTCAACTTCAAATGTATTCCGAGGCACGTGGATTCTTTAATACATCATTACGGATTCAACCGGTCAATCACAGAGCTCTTTATGGTCGTGGCTATTGTTATGAATTGATGGGTGATATAAACAATGCTGAGGCGGATTACCGACAAGCATTGAGTTATAATCCTGAACACGAAGGTTCAAAGCAAGGGATACAGCGCGTTCAAACCGCGCGTACTCAAGCAGGTCAATAGGTTAAGTCTGCAAACAAATTTGGGTAATCTGAAATAATGCCATCGACGCCCATGTCGACCAATGCTTGCATTTGTTTTAGATCATTCACAGTCCAGGGAATTACTGCGATTCTGCGGAAGTGGCACCATGAGATCAGCTCGGGCGTCACTTGCTCGTAATTAGGGCTGTAGATATCTACGGGGAAGCCTAGTTCGTTCATCTGTTCGGCTGGAGTAGTTTCCTCCTCACTGAGCAGGGCCAATTTTACCGGCAAGCCGGTCTTGCGCATTTCTCTCAACACGCGAGGATCGAAACTTTGGACCGTGATGTGGTTGAGTAGGTCTACCTCGGGATATTTTTTGTCTGCGGCAGCGAGCTCTGCAGCGACCAATGCGGTAAATGTATTCGGTCTGGGATGGTATATATTATCTCCAGTCGGATGGCTTTTGATCTCAATATTAAAATGTGGCCAGCGTAAACCTTCCCTTTGAATAGTGGCGAAGAGTTCATTGAGCAAGGGCTTGTGTGCTGGGGTCGGTTGTTGATCTGAAAAATCCGGATGGCCTTTAGCTCCACAATCAAACTGTGCGATGCTATCATAGGTCATCTTATACAAGCTGTATGTAAAGCCTTCATAAGTAGTATCGGTCATTTCACAGATGGACTCATTGAACCACGGCTCGTGGGAAATGATGAGCTCGTCATCCTGGGTAACGCATAGGTCTAATTCCAAGGTGCGCACTTCGGGAAATTCCAAAGCCGCTGTAAAGCCGGCAATAGTGTTTTCGGGGAATAGGCCGCGTGCACCGCGGTGACCTTGAAGGTCTAAAATGCGTTCCGGTCGTGTACAATTTGTGAGTAAAACTGCGCAGCAAAGGAATAGGATGGAGTGCTTCATATTATGTACATTAAGGGACCTATTTTGATCACACCTCTAAAATACTTTCCTAATGCGACAAAAGGCAATCTTAGGTCTTAGTTTTGTGACCCTTCTTACCCAATGCACTATGAGTGATACGACGCCTATGGGCGAACCTAGAGCAAAAGAAATTCCATTTGAAATGACCGAGCACGGGGATACTCGTGTGGACGAATTCTACTGGCTGCGCGAGCGCGAGAACCCAGAGGTTATAGACTATTTAAATGCTGAGAACGCCTATCGTGAGAAAATCATGTCCGGCACAGAAGATTTACAGGGCCGATTATACGATGAGATGGTCGCGCGTATTAAGAAAGACGATAGCTCCGTGCCGTACGAATTGGACGGATATTTCTACTATACCCGCTACGAAGGCGACCTTGAGTACCCGCTGTATTGTCGTAAGCGGGGATCGCTCGAGGCGGAAGAAGAGATCATGTTGAATGTTAATGAGCTCGCGGAAGGTCACGAATACTATCAAGTGGCAGGTCTGAGCATGCACCCGTCGAATCAAAAAATCTCCTTTGGAGTAGATACGGTCAGCCGCAGGATCTACACCATATACACCAAGGATTTGATCACTGGTGCCATTGAGCTGGTCACAGAGAACGAGTGTACGGGAGGTTCGACTTGGAGTGCGGATGGGAACTACTTGTTCTACACGGTAAAAAATTTGGAAACCCTACGTAGCGACAAAATCAAACGCTGGGATGCCAAAACCGGCACGCACGAACTCATTTTTGAAGAAAAGGACGAGACCTTCTCCACCTTCGTATACAAGACTCGCAGCAAGGAATACATCATCATCGGCAGTGGCTCGACCATGAGCGATGAGTACAGATTTATTCCGGCCAATGAGCCACTGGCGGAGTTTCAGCTTATTCAGCCTCGCGAGCGCGGATTGGAATATGGGGTGAGCCATTTTGGAGAGCACTTCTACATTCGTACGAATGCGGATGGGGCTACGAATTTTAAATTAGTCAAGGCTCCTGTTACAACTCCTTCCAAAACACAATGGGAAGATGTTATCGCCCATCGGGAGGATGTATACCTGGAATCCATGGAGCTCTTCTCTGATTACTTAGTGCTCGAGGAACGCTCGAACGGCCTAACGCAATTGCGTATTCAGCCTTGGGGTGGTGAGGCGTACTACCTGCCTTTTGAAGAGGAGGTATATACGGCCTATCTGGGCAATAACCCGAGCTTTGATCAGGGGCACTTGCGCTATGGATATACTTCGCTAACCACGCCAGGAAGCGTCATAGATTACGATTTTAAAACGGGTGAAAAGACCGTACAGAAGCAGCAGGAAGTAGTGGGTGGTTACGATGCTAGTGCCTATGAAACCAAGCGATTGTGGGCCACTGCGAACGACGGTACGAAAGTGCCTGTTTCCATCGTCTATAAAAAGAGCTTGCTTCGTGAAAACGGACCTAATCCCACGTTGCTCTATGGTTATGGAAGCTATGGGATTACCATCGACCCATCGTTTTCAAGCGTTAGGTTGAGTTTGCTCGACCGCGGATTTGTGTATGCCATCGCCCACATTCGCGGCTCGCAATACATGGGGCGTCCTTGGTATGAGAACGGTAAGATGTTTGAAAAGAAAAACACGTTCTCAGACTTCATTAATTGTGCCGAGGCATTGATCGACGAAGGGTATGCCACCCCGGAAACCCTTATGGCGATGGGAGGTAGTGCCGGCGGATTATTGATGGGTGCAGTAGTAAACGACCGTCCAGATTTGTTCCGCGGAGTGATCGCAGCCGTGCCTTTTGTCGATGTAGTGACCACCATGTTGGACGAAAGTATTCCGCTCACTACGGGTGAGTTCGACGAGTGGGGGAATCCTAAGAATGAGGATAGCTACTATTACATGAAATCTTACAGCCCTTATGATAATGTAAAGGCGCAGGAGTATCCTGCCATGCTCATTACTACTGGGTTGCACGATAGCCAGGTACAGTATTGGGAGCCGGCAAAGTGGATAGCGCGTCTTAGAAAAACTCGCACGAATCCGGAAGAGCCCCTACTGATGTATTGCAATATGGACACGGGACATGGAGGTGCGTCAGGAAGATTTGCGGCGTTGAAAGAGACGGCGATGGAATACGCATTTTTCTTAGATTTAATGGGAATTAAATCATGAGTATATACGTCCAAAATATCACCAAATCCTATGGGCCTCAGAAGGCCCTGAACGCCATTTCTTTAGAGATAAAGCATGGTCAGATCACAGGGTTGTTGGGGCCAAATGGTGCAGGGAAAAGTACGCTCATGAAAATTATTACCGGCTCGATTATTCCTGACGAAGGAACGGTTACTGTAGATGGCGTGAATGTGGTAGATGAACCGCTGAAGGTGCAGCGGACATTGGGGTATTTGCCGGAGCACAATCCGCAGTATCTTGAACTGTATGTCAAGGAGTATTTAGCTTATGTGGCATCGGTATATAAGGTGCCCAAACCTCGAGTAGATGAGGTCATCATTCAAACCATTTTGGGGCCAGAGAAGCATAAAAAAATTGGTGCCTTATCCAAAGGTTATCGCCAACGTGTAGGACTAGCCGCCGCCTTGATCCCAGATCCAGCCGTGTTGATTCTAGATGAACCGACCACAGGTTTAGATCCAGCACAACTGGCTGAAATCCGCGCCCTGCTCAAGAATATCGCTGCAGATAAGACCGTCCTTTTTTCTACCCACATCATGCAAGAAGTGGTGGAGTTGTGCGATGAAGTAGTTTTTTTAAAGTCAGGCGAGATTCATCAACAATGTGGACTTGAGGAGATTGCGAAGGGCCCCGCTCATCTAGAACACCTTTTTACACTTTGATAGACATAGATGTTTGGTGTGTCCATTAATAGTGCATACCTTTGTGCCCACAATAACGCGGAGTGGAGCAGTTGGTAGCTCGTCGGGCTCATAACCCGAAGGTCGTAGGTTCGAGTCCTGCCTCCGCTACAAGGAAAAGCCTTGATGCACAGCATCAGGGCTTTTTTTATGTCTTGAATCGAACAGGTTAATGAAACACCTTTTAATTGGACCGGCCTTATATACGTTTAAGGGACATACCTCGTTATCAATCAAACTTGGTAAATTACTTAATGCATAATGAAGATAAGAGGGAAAGTTCTTGTAGTGGTGTTTTTCTGTTGTCAATCACTAGTCGCACAGACCTATGTTAGAGTCGGTCCGAGTGTTTTATTTAATTATAATTTCTTCGATGAGTTGGTCTATTCAAATATCGGGGGCGAAGTGTCCGCAGAATTTAGCTTGTCTAGAAAGTTCACGATGAATATACCTTTAATGGTACATTATGGGGAGCATGAAAACATTTTTGATGAAGCGGTCACTACAAAAAATACACTCATAGGTATTAGTCCTGAAATTAGGTATCACACAAGAAAGAGGTACAAGGATGTTTTTTACGGTATAGGAGGAGAAATAAAGCATTTAAACTCCATGAATTTTGTCCCACCCGATGAGAACAATGAAAGCCCCACTTTATCGAATTGGGAGTACAACGTTGTATTTTCTTTTGGTCAAAATATTTCTTTGAGGAAAGGTCTTCTGACTCCAATCGTTTACTTCGGTATAGGTCATGGACAAGAAAATGAGTACTCCTATAGCGCTAGAGGTGGATTTACCTACGGCTTTAAAAGTAATGTGAAAACTAAGAAGAGATTTAACAAGAGTAAAAGTTGGCAATAGTTGCATCTAAACCAACACTTCTAAAGTTGTACTCGCTATTCCTTAAGTTCACTAAGGTTGATTCTTATCAAGCTAACTTCGATTTTACAAAGTCTCAGTAAATCTCTTTATAGAATAATTTCATTGGAAGGAGTTTGATGCGGTTTCGTAAGAATTTTGAATTTCTTCCAATGGCCTTTTTGTAATCATCTTACAAATAGAGTCTTAGAAATATATACGTAGTCTCACCTCCGCTACTCAGAAACCCTTTGAAGGAAACTTCAGAGGGTTTTCGTTTAGTTATGTTGGACTCTTAAAGAATCCGCTCTGTAG
>JAKMGS010000200.1 GCA_022424815.1 Schleiferiaceae bacterium
GCCTAAAGTTACTCGTTCCCCGCCAAAGTTTTGGTGAAGATTTTCGCGCCGTGTATAGCAACAGCCAATTCCCCAGCATCCTCACCCCCAACAACTTCACCGCCACCGAAGGCGAAATAACCGTTTACTTGGTCCTCGCCTAAGGTTCTAGAGATCATTACAGTGTTTGCCACAGTATCTGTACTCAGGGTCATTTCACCGCCGTAAGCGCCGTTCCACAAGGCAGGATGGTTGTGCTTTAATTCAAAAAGGGAGGCATAGAAATCCGCATGGTCGGTATTTGCGAACCAATCCACACCCACTGTATCCTTGCTAAAGAATGGGAATCTGAAATCGATCCCAGCTTCTTGACCGGTGTACAACAATGGGAAACTTTGGTCCATCATGAAAGCAAGTGCAAAGAAGGCACGTGCATCGTCGCCCATGCGCTCAATAGCGCTACCCTTCCAGCTATTTTCATCGTGGTTAGAGGTGAAGTACAATTTCATTGCATCGTCGCCATAAACGGTATCGTTTTTAGCAGCATAGACCTCAAGATCATAAACGCTCTTGTGGCCCTTGGCGATGTCGTTCATCATGTGGTGCAACTCCCATCCGTAATCTGCATTGAAAGTGCTGAGCAAATGTGGCTCGCTCCATTCAGCGAGGAAGAAAAGGGGTCCGTGCTTCTCGCGCAACATAGGAATGGTATGCTCCCAGAAGGCGTAAGGCACCATGCCGGCCATATCGCAGCGGAATCCGTCGATGCCTGTGTTGCTCACCCACCAGTCCATTTCTGCCGCCATAGAGTCGATCAGAAGTGGGGCGTCATAATTCAAATCGGCCACGTCGGTCCATCCCGTTTTGCCGCCGTCGTTTCCGATGGCTTCCATAGGATAGCTGCCGTCCTCATCGCGCGTGTAGAAATCGTCGTTCGTTTCTACCCAAGGATGGTCCCAAGCACTGTGGTTGGCGACCCAATCGAGCAATACGTGCATGCCTAGTGCGTGAGCTTCGTCTACGATGGCTTTAAAATCTTCAACGGTTCCAAAAGCTGGGTTGACCGCGGTGTAATCTTGGATGGAATAATAGCTGCCGAGCTCGCCTTTGCGGTTGCGCTCGCCGATAGGTTGGATGGGCATGAACCAAAGGATGTCTACGTTCATCTCTGCCAAGCGAGGGAGGTGCTCCTTAAAGGCATTCAGCGTTCCTTCCGACGTGTATTGACGGATGTTGACCTCATAAATATTAGCGTCCTTCGCCCACTCAGGGAGCTTTGCGTCTTCCCAGGTAGATGTAGTTTCTGGTGCCGATTCCGGTGCATTGCAAGCCACCAACGTCAGTACTGCGCTTAAGGCTATTAAGGTTCTTTTCATGGTGTGAATTAATCTTGGTTGAATTGACCGCAATTGCGGGTTTGGTAGATTTCGCCATCGGCAGGAACTGTGATGTCCCATTCTTCAAGGTATCGGTCTTCATTACTGTTGTTAAAGAAGAAGCGCACCTCTTGTTCCATGTACTTGCGCACAATGATGAGCAGGTGCGGCTCTGGTTGATGTACCGTGGTAGAACCGTAGTTCAAGGCCATGATATTGATCCGATTTTCATTGAGTCGCGCAATGCGATCAAAGAGCTGCTGCTGACGGGGTGAAAAGTCGAACGGCATCATTTTTCTGTTATCTGGGTCGTTCCCCCCGTGAAGGGCAATCTCGTCCCCGTAGTAGAGGATAGGAATGCCTGGAACCGCGATATTGAAGGCGTGCATGGCGGCCATTTTTCTATACCCACGCTCTGTAGGTTCTGGGATTTCGCGTGTCCAACCGGCTAGCTTGCTGTCTTCGCTCATGCTGAGGTGTCCAGAGGCCATAGAGGAGAAGCGTGGCTTGTCCTGATTGCCAGAGATATTACCCATCAAATGGTGGTGGCCGTAGTAGGTCAGGCTGTTCTCTAAAGCTTTACGCAATCGGTCGAAGGTGGCCCCTTCTTGCGTGAAAGCTTCGAATGCGGCATCGTAGAGGTTGAAGTTGAATTGGGCATCGACTTTGCCGCTACCGACGTAGCTGGCAATGAGCTCATCCGAGCCGTAGGTTTCCCCAATCTGGTACACGTGGTCATCGCTTGCAGCACGAATTTTCTCTGTGAGCAAACGCGTAAAATTCATCGGGATGTGCTTGGTTGCATCGTGACGGAAGCCGTCGAAATCATATTTTGTAATCCACACCAGGGCGCTATCGCTCATGAGTTCTGCGACGGTGTCGTTACGAAGTTCGAGGGTCGGCATGAAGGTGTCGAACCAAGTCGTCAGGCGTTCCTCGTCCCAAAGTTGGGTATTGAGTCGTCCGTCTGCCGTGTATTTGTTGGTGGCCCAATTTGGATGTTTCTGGTACACCGGATGTAACTCATGGACGTGGTTGGCCACATAGTCCAGAAG
>JAKMGS010000201.1 GCA_022424815.1 Schleiferiaceae bacterium
GAGCAGATTGTCGTGATTACAGGCCCTTGTCATGCCGAGGAGATTGCCCTTGAGCGATTGAGCTACTTAACCGTTGCCGCTAGAGAAAAATCGGTGGCAAAAATGGTGGCGCAATGCATGGAGAGTCACTACATGAAGTGCACCTTAAGCGATGATTTGTACGGGACGGAGTATGCGGCTGTCTTGAAGAACATTTATGCCATTGCTGCTGGTATGTACCACGGTTTGGGCTACGGCGACAACTTCCAAGCGGTCCTGATGAGCAACGCGGCACGTGAGATGAATAGGTTCATGAAAGCGGTGAGCGACACCAAGGTGAACATTAACAAAAGCGCCTATTTGGGCGATTTGTTGGTAACGGGCTACAGTCAGTTTTCGCGCAATAGAATGCTTGGCAATATGCTGGGAAAGGGCTACACCGTGAAAAGTGCCAAGGCAGAAATGACCATGGTCGCAGAAGGGTATTACGCCGTGCCGCTGGTCCATAAGCTTCGCAGAAAACGCGAGGTGAAGATGCCTATCGTTAAGGCCGTTCATGCGGTTTTGTACGATGGGAAATCGGCGAAAAAAGAGATGGCAAAATTGGCCCAAAAATTAGGTTAAGCTCAAAACTTTGAATAAATGAGGGCGTTACTAAGGCAGAACAACACGCAATGAAACGTATTCTAACCATATTCTCTTTAGCCCTTGCAAGCACGCTTGCGGCCCAAGATGCTTCAACGATTTTAAAAAAGAGCGAGGCCTACTTACGCGGTGCGCAGAGCACAGCCGAGGTAAGCATTACTACAGTTCGGCCAGGATGGCAGCGTACTATGGATGCCAAACTTTGGAACAAGGGCACCGACATGAGCTGCATCTTAATTACTGGACCTAAGCGCGATGCGGGTACTGTATTTATGAAGAACGGCGAGGATATTTGGAACTATGTCCCCGCAATCAAAAAGTTGGTGGCCTTGCCTGCGGCATTGGTCCAAAACTGGATGGGTACGGACATTTCAAACGATGCTTTAATCAATGCGGGTGCCTTGACGGTCGATTATACCCCTGAGATTACGGGTTCTAAGGAAGTAGCAGGGGCAGATTGCTGGGTGTTGGAGTTAACACCGAAACCCGATGCACCAGTCGTATGGGGTAGAATAGTTGCCTACATCGATAAAGCTACATTCGTACAATTGGGCGGAGAGTTTTACGACGAAGACGAATTTCTCGTGACGGAAATGCGCGCTTCAGAATTGACCAATTTTGACGGACGAAAACTCCCGAAAGTGATCAAGATGGTTCCTGCAGAGGACCCCGAGAGTTATACTGAGATTCGGTATAGCTATGTGGACTTTACCACACCTATACCGGATAGTTTCTTTACAAAGGCCAACATTAAAAACGTAGAATAATGCTCAAGCTCGCTTGGCGCAACATCTGGAGGAATAAAGGACGAAGCGTAATTACCATTGCTGCGGTAATGTTCTGTGTCATATTCGCCGTAGTGTTGCGAAGCTTCCAAGTAGGCGTTTGGGAGAACATGATCCACGAGATCGTGGGCAACAACTTTGGATACCTTCAGATTCATGAGGATGGATTTTGGGCAGACCAGAGCTTGGACCGTACCATGGACCTCAATGCGGTAAATAGTAAAGAGCTACTCGCCGTAGAAGGGGTTGATCGATTGATCCCAAGAATGGAAAGTTTTTCATTGCTGTACCACGGCAGCAACACGAAAGGCTCACTGGTCATGGGAATAGATCCTGCCGTGGAATTGCCCGGATTGCAGCTGGACGACATCCTTTTGGAAGGACGCAGCTTTTCTAGAGACGATAGCGTTATTGTGGTCAGTGAGGGCTTGGCAAAGTATTTTAATGTTGGCCTTGGCGATACGTTGTTATTCATGGGCCAAGGCTATCATGGTGCTACGGCATACGGTGCATTTCCTATTGGTGGGATTGCGCGAATGACCAACCCGGAGTTGAACAAGCAATTGGTTTTAATGCCTTTTCAAAAGGCGCAATACATGTACAACTGTACCGATCGAGCCACCACGCTAGTTGTCGCTGTGGATAAAGATTCTGATTACGAGGCAGTGGGCGCGGCACTTAAAGGTTCAGGCGTTGAAGGATTAGAGATACTAGAGTGGAAGGAATTGTTCCCAGAAATCATTCAGACCATTGAGGTGGACATGGCCGGTGGCCGCATCTTCGTGACCATTCTCTATTTCATCATCTCATTTGTATTGCTGGGTACCGTCATTATGATGGTTGCTGAACGCCAGCGTGAGTTTGGAATTTTGGTCAGCATTGGGATGAAGAAAACCAAATTGGCCTTTGTGACTTTACTCGAAAACATCATGCTCATTATGGGTGGAGCCATAGTAGGTATGGCAGTAGTTAAGCCGGTCCAATTTTATTT
>JAKMGS010000202.1 GCA_022424815.1 Schleiferiaceae bacterium
GGCGGTGCTACTCAAGCGCAAGCGGATCCACAAGCTCGCGGTGCACGTGGGAATCAAGGCCAAAATAAAGGCAAAGGAAAAGGACGTCGCAATCAACCGGTAGTTGCTAAGCAGGAATTGTCTGACGAGGAAATCCAAAAACAGATTAAAGAAACCCTGGAGAAGCTTACTTCCGGTAAGAAGAACAAGGGAGCTAAAATTCGTCGTGATAAGCGTGCCGAGCGCCGTGAAAAAGAGGAGCTCGCAGACATGCAGGCGGCGGAAGAAAGCAAAGTATTGAAGGTTACCGAATTTGTAACAGTTACTGAGCTTGCCAACATGATGGAGGTTAGCGTCAATGATGTTATTGGTGCTTTGATGGGTGTAGGAGTCATGGTGACCATGAACCAGCGCTTGGATGCCGAGATGCTTGAAATGGTCGCTGAAGAATTTGGCTTTAGCATTAATTTCACCGATGAAGAGGTTACCGAATCCTTCCTTGAAGAGGAGGATAATGAAGAGGATTTGAAGCCCCGTTCACCTATAGTTACGGTAATGGGTCACGTTGACCACGGTAAAACGTCTTTGTTGGATTACATACGCAAGGCGAATGTAATTGCTGGAGAAGCAGGGGGAATTACGCAGCATATTGGCGCATATAGTGTTCAAGTTCACACGGGACAAACCATCACGTTCTTGGATACTCCTGGTCACGAAGCCTTTACAGCGATGCGTGCCCGTGGTGCCCAGGTAACGGATATTGCAATCATTGTAGTGGCTGCGGATGATGCCGTCATGCCACAGACGAAAGAGGCGATCTCCCATGCCCAAGCAGCAGGTGTGCCTATTGTATTCGCGATTAACAAGGTAGACCGCGAGGTAGCGAATCCTGATAAGATTAAAGAGCAATTAGCTCAACTGAACTTGTTGGTGGAAGATTGGGGTGGACAGATTCAGTCCATGGACATTTCCGCAAAAACAGGTTTGAACGTCGAAGAGCTTCTCGACAAAGTTTTGTTGGAGGCCGAGATGTTGGATTTAAAAGCTAATCCAGATAAGAATGCAAGCGGTACAGTGGTAGAAGCTTCTCTAGACAAGGGACGTGGATACATGTGTACTGCGTTGATCCAGTCCGGTACCATGAAAGTGGGTGATTACGTTTTGGCGGGTCAGCACAGCGGGAAGGTCAAAGCGATGCTAGACGAACGTGGCAATCGCATTAAAGTTGCTGGTCCTGCCGCACCAGTTAGCCTTCTTGGCTTGGACGGTGCGCCTACATCTGGCGACCGTTTCATTGTCATGGATGATGAGAAAGAAGCGAAGCAAATTGCTGCTAAGCGTTTGCAATTGCAGCGTGAACAAAGTGTGCGTTCTCAGAAAAAGATGACCCTTGAAGAGATTGGTCGTCGCCTACAGGTAGGAGACTTCAAGGAGTTGAACATCATCCTAAAAGGTGATGTGGACGGCTCTGTAGAAGCACTTTCAGATTCTTTGCAGAAATTGACCACAGAAGAAATTCAAGTGAACATTATTCACAAAGGTGTGGGTCAAATCTCAGAGAGCGATATCCTTTTAGCCACAGCTTCGGAGGCTATTGTAGTTGGTTTCCAAGTACGCCCTTCTGCGCAGGCTCGCAAGTTGGCGGAGAAGGAAGAAGTCGAAATCCGAATGTACTCCATCATCTACGATGCGATCAACGAAGTAAAAGATGCCATGGAAGGCATGTTAAGTGCGGAGATCAAGGAAGAAATCATGGGTACCGCAGAAATTCGCGAAACCTTTAAAATTTCTAAGGTGGGAACTATTGCAGGTTGTATGGTTACTGATGGTGTTATTGAGCGCAATCACGATGTTCGAATTATTCGAGACGGTGTGGTGGTGTATACCGGAAAGCTAGGTTCATTGAAGCGGTTCAAAGACGATGCAAAAGAAGTCCGTCAAGGCTTCGAATGTGGTTTGAACATTGCGAATTTCAATGATATCAAAGTAGGCGATGTGGTAGAAGCTTACGAAATGGTAGAAGTAAAACGTACGTTGGATTAATTGCCAATAGTTTGAAGACAGTATATCCCCGGTGTGTAAGCATCGGGGATTTTTTTATCCAAATAGTAGCGCACCGACGCCGAAGAGTGCGCCATAAACTACCGCAATACCAATGACCCAATAGGCCAATAAACGCAGTGTAGAAGGAGGCGCATCACCTTTAGATGGCTCGGCCTTCCATGCCACAGGCCTCCAGGACCCTCCAGGACGAACCGTTTGGTAGAATTCCACCAAGGTGACATTTGATTCTGGGGAAGTCAGGTACATAGCAGTAATCCATGCAACGGTGGTGAAACCTACTGTGAAGAAAAAGGAATTTGGGAAGGCCCAGGCTAATCCGTAATGCGCAATGGCATAGGCTAGAAAAGG
>JAKMGS010000095.1 GCA_022424815.1 Schleiferiaceae bacterium
CGCTACACCGACTTTCCCTCAACACGAGTTCTTGGCGACCTCTCGCGGGGCGAACAGAACCCAAAACATGGGAACGGCGGCCTACGCTTCAATGGACATCACCGACCGCGAGGATGTGTTGCGAGTTGTGGGGGAGTTTCAGCCGGATGTGATCATTCACGGCGCGGCAATGACGCACGTGGACGAATGTGAACTGCATCCCGAGCAAGCCACCTTGATGAATGTCGAGGGCACGCGCCACATGGCCGAAGCGGCCCAGCAGGTGGGCGCCCATCTGGTGCACATCAGCACGGATTTCATTTTCGACGGAAAGGACGGTCCATATAAGGAAGAGGCGGAGCCGAACCCGGTCAGCCACTACGGCTGGACCAAGCTTGAAGCGGAAAAAATCATCGAGCAACTGCCGTCCTACAGTATTTTAAGAACGGTACTGGTGATTGGGATGGCCGAGGACTTGAGCCGCAGCAATATTGTTCTGTGGGCCAAAGGCGCATTGGAAAAAGGCCAAGCCATCAACGTGGTGGACGACCAATTCCGCACACCCACACTCGCCGAAGACCTTGCACAAGGCGCTTTATTGGCTGCAGATCAAAGAGCCCAAGGCGTTTTCAACATCTCCGGACCGGACTTCATGTCCATTTACGAGCTTGTTGGCCAAGTCGCGCAGCACTTCAACCTCTCCATGGATTCGGTCACGCGCGTGGACAGCACCACCTTGAATCAACCCGCTAAACGCCCGCCAATAACGGGTTTTGATATTGGCAAAGCGAGAAAGGAATTGGGCTATGCGCCGCACACATTTGCCGAAGCACTCGAAATCATCGCAGAGCAGGCAGGATTGTAGCCTGATATTTGTCAAGTATAGCGCTTTCCACTATTTTCGGGATTCACTCTAAACGAATCCGGAAGGAGCATGTCGAACACAACAGAATCTTGGGGCTCACGCGTTGGTCTCATCCTCGCTATGGCAGGAAATGCCGTAGGTCTCGGTAACTTTTTGCGTTTCCCCGTTCAAGCCGTTCAAAACGGCGGCGGAACGTTCATCATCCCTTACCTTGTTAGCTTCCTGCTCATGGGAATTCCATTGCTTTGGGTAGAGTGGGCGATGGGTAGATTTGGTGGCCGATTCGGCGATCACAGCACCCCCTTCATTTTGGACAACATGACGCACAAGCGTTTTTGGAAATACTTCGGCGTATTCGGAATCTTCACCAACATGGGGGTGATGGCCTACTACACCTACATCGAAAGCTGGACCTTGACCTACACCCTCAAATCCCTCAAAGGTGATTTCTTAGGTATGGACTTAGATGCGCTAGATTCCTTCTTCAACGGTTACGTTGACCTTGGCTCAGGCATCAACTTTCCGGTGTGGGCATTACTCGCCTTCCTCGTTACTTTGACTATCAACATCTATATTCTGTCACGCGGCTTGAGCGCGGGCATTGAAAAAGTTGCCAAAATCGCCATGCCATTGCTCATCGGCTTCGGGGCCTTCCTCGCCATTATGTCATGGACTACCGGTTCCACCGGTCGCTGTGAAGATTGTTCCACCTTGGTGGGATTGAACTTCTTGTGGGAACCTGATTTCACCACCCTCGCAAATCCGAAAATATGGTTGGCCGCTGCCGGTCAGATCTTCTTCACCTTGAGTGTGGGGATGGGAACCATTCACTGTTACAGCTCTTACCTCAAACAAAAAGACGATATCGCTCTGAACGCCATGTCTGCGGGATGGATGAACGGTTTTGTAGAGATTGTACTTGGGTCTGCAGTGGTGATCCCCATTACCGTAGGTTACCTTGGTTTGGATTGGGTAGTGGATAATGCCGGCTTTATGATGGCCTTCAAGACCATGCCATTCCTCTTCGACCAATGGGGCAGTGTCCTAGCGGTCATCGCTGGGGTCGCTTGGTTCGGTCTGTTGTTCTTCGCAGGAATTACCTCCTCACTGGCCATGGGTACGCCATGGATGGGCTTCGTTCAAGACGAGTTCGGCTGGAGCAAAAACCGAAGTGCCATGCTCTTAGGTATTTCCATTCTCGCCATGGGATTGCCGACCATCTTCTTCTTTGAAAAAGGCGTCTTCGACGAATACGACTATTGGACAGGAACCGTGAGTCTTGTGATCTTCGCCTTGGCCGAGGTCATTCTCTTCGCTTGGGTCTTCGGCATGGACAAAGGCTGGAAGGAAATCACAGACGGTGCTGATATGAATGTCCCGCGCATTTATCGTCCTATAATTAAATACGTCACGCCACTCTTTATCGGAATCATTTTCCTCACTTCATTGTTCAAACCTTTGAATGGAGAGTTGTCCGATTGGTCCACCGCCTTCAATTCCCTCTTTAGTGGACAGGGCTGGCCTTGGGCGAACGACAGTATTATCAATCAGATCTTCCACATCAATACTGGAGTTCAATGGGTGGCCGACGGTCATTTCACCAACATGTTCTACGTAGATATGAGCCGCTTCTTCTTGTTAGCTTGTTTCTTCGCACTCGTAGCCATGGTGAAAGTAGCCTCTAACCGCCGTAAAAAAAACGCATCCTCATGACCACATCAGCCTTAATCATGATCATTTTGACCCAAGGCACTGTCTTGGGAGTGACCATCTATTTCTTCCGTAAAGTATTGAAGACACCTGCGAAATCTGAACCAGATTCATTCAGCGAGAACGACAACGATCCTAGATAGGTTCGGAACTTTTAGATCTTAACATTATTTGGAAAATGCTCGGGTAGGGCCCAATTTTAGAAAAAAACCTACCCCGTGCTCCAAGAACTACAACGCACCGCATTATTGATTGTGGCGGCCATAATGGCTGCTTGCATTTGGTTTTTTCCACAATCTAATCGGGAAGAAGCCCGTGAAGACTTTCTAAAGCTCTGGTGGAACCAAAATTCAGATCCGCTCCGTATCAACTATTTGGATTCCCTAACTATAACAGCTCTCCCCATTACTTTGAGCGCAAAAAAATCATTGGAATTTCGCCGTAACCGACAATGGTACGTCACCTCAAGAGAAGCCCTTTTGGAAATTCCGGGGATGGATTCATTATGGGTTTATGCAGGTGCTTTTGATTTTACAACCCCAGCACTAAAGCCTTCACCAAAACCTATTTTCCGTTCACGGCCTATACCCGAACCAAAGATTATTTCACCAGTTAACATAAATCAGGCCGATAGCCTTGAACTCATCGATATTCCAGGCATTGGACCTTGGGGTGCCAAATCGATCCTGCAAGAGCGTGAGAAATGGGGTAGTATAGCGACCCTAGATCAGCTAAAAAGTTTATTTCCTTTCGACCGAGGTTGGGACGAACACTTGGATGATTATTTAATAGTACGCGTGGGACTGCCACGCTGGTCTTTGAACAATAGTCCTATGGATTCTCTATTGGAAGTTCCTGGGTTTCGGTATTCCCAAGTCAAGCAAATCGTTTTCTACCGTGAGAGTTTTGGGGCTCTAACTTGGGAAGAATTGGCCACATGGGATTATTGGGATTCTACGGAGATTGATTTTTTTAAACTTTATATCAGCGAATAAGAAAATCCGCTTACATTTGCAGCCCACAAAGAAAGGAGGTGTTACTATGCTCGTAATTAATGTTAAAGAAGGTGAATCTATCGAACGCGCACTAAAGCGTTACAAGAGAAAACACATCTCAACGGGTGTAGTCCGTAAGCTTCGTAAAGATCGTTACCATACGAAACCGACCGAAGCTAAGCGTCGAATGAATGAAAAAGCGGCTTACGTTCAAGGTTTGCGTCAAGCAGAACAAGAATAAGTGCTTCATAAATACTTAGAGAGAAACCCAGCTTCGGCTGGGTTTTTTGTTTTTACCCAATGAGCGGCTTACCTTTCCTTCACTGATGCAAGAGTCCGACTACATAACCCAATTCCTTACCTACCTTCAAACGGAGAAGCGTTTCAGCGACCACACCTTATTGGCCTATGAGAAAGAATTAGTGCGCTGGTCTGATTATCTCGCTACAGAAGCCGAAGTCTCATTGTTCAATGCGACCCTACAACATGCAAAGCGATTTGTTATTTGGCGCAGTAAACAAGGCATCACGCCTCGAAGTGTAAACCGTATGCTTAGCACCTTACGCTCGTTTTATAAATGGGGCATTCGCGAAGGCCATATAGGTCAAAGCCCGGTGGAGCACGTACGGAGTTTGAAAACGCCAAAGAAGGTAGTGATGAGTGTGCCGCGGGAAGATTTGAACGCTTTATTCACCGATGAAGGTCGCTTCGAAGATGATTTTATAGGTTCTAGGGACCAATTAATGCTTTTACTTCTTTATGGGCTTGGTTTACGAAAATCAGAACTCATTTCCCTTCGGCCAACAGATTTCGATTGGTACAGACAGACAGTTCGTGTCATCGGTAAGCGCAATAAGGAACGCCAGATTCCAATACCCAAGAGTATTGCATCGTACTATGATGTGTACATGAAACGAAGGGCCCAATTGGCCACCGCAAAGGATCCTGAACTTTTATTGACGCCAAAGGGTAAAAAGCTCTATCCACAGCTTGTTTATAACCGGGTTTTATTCTACCTTAAAGGTACCACAACAGTGGTGGACAAAAATCCTCATACGCTACGGCATTCGTATGCTACGCATCTCTTAAACGCAGGTGTGGACATTAATACGGTCAAGGAGTTATTAGGCCACGAAAGCCTAAGTTCGACCCAAGTGTATACAACGAGTACATTTGAGGAGCTTGTCAAAGTGTATAACCAGGCCCACCCTAAGGGTTCATAAATTTTTAGCGCTATGACAGTGAATATTCAATCTGTAAATTTCAAAGCAGATGGCAAGTTGCTCACCTTTATTAAGGATCGCTTGCAGAAGACCACACACTTTTATGACCGTACCATTAGTACGGAGGTATTCCTCAAAGTGGATAATAACCATCTCAGAGCGAATAAGATTGTTGAAATGCGAATGTCAATTCCAGGTAGTGAGATCGTTGTGACGAAAGAAAAGAAGTCATTCGAGGAAGCCGCAGATTTGGCTGTGGATGTGATCATAAGACAGCTAAAAAAATATAAGACCAAACTTCGTGGTTAAGGCCAAGTAATTCAGGTCTTCAGATGAATAATTAGAGTGAGGGTAAAAAGGCCCTCACTTTTTTTTTACTAGGTATTGTTGGTATCAATCTCTTTACTACATTTGCAGTCCGTTTTAGGGACGGAAGGTCTTTGACATTAAAAGCCGGTATAGCTCAGTTGGCCAGAGCACGTGATTTGTAATCTCGGGGTCGTCAGTTCGAATCTGTCTACCGGCTCAATAATTTGCACCTATTTAAAGTGAGGTAGGTGCGACACCGGGGGGATACTCAAGCGGCCAACGAGGACGGACTGTAAATCCGTTGGGAAACCTTCGCAGGTTCGAATCCTGCTCCCCCCACAACCGCGGAAGTAGCTCAGTTGGTAGAGCATCAGCCTTCCAAGCTGAGGGTCGCGGGTTCGAATCCCGTCTTCCGCTCCAGGCTAAGCCGATGTAGCTCAGGGGTAGAGCGTTTCCTTGGTAAGGAAGAGGTCACGGGTTCAATTCCCGTCATTGGCTCTAAATGAAATGTGAATCTTTACACTGTTTATATATTTAATAATCGCTAATCATGGCAAAAGAGAATTTTGTACGTACCAAGCCTCACTTGAACATTGGTACAATTGGTCACGTTGACCACGGAAAGACAACTTTGACTGCAGCCATCACTACTGTGTTGGCTAATGCTGGTTTGTCAGAATTGAGATCATTCGATTCAATTGATAACGCTCCTGAAGAAAAAGAGCGTGGTATTACTATTAACACTTCACACGTAGAGTACGAAACTGCAAATCGTCACTACGCTCACGTTGACTGTCCAGGTCACGCGGATTACGTGAAAAACATGGTAACTGGTGCTGCGCAGATGGACGGTGCTATCTTGGTAGTTGCTGCTACTGATGGTCCTATGCCACAAACTCGTGAGCACATTCTTTTGGGTCGTCAGGTAGGTATTCCACGTATCGTCGTGTTCTTGAACAAGGCTGATATGGTTGATGATGAAGAATTAATGGAATTGGTAGACATGGAAGTACGTGATCTACTTTCTTTCTACGAGTACGATGGTGATAACACTCCAGTGATCCAAGGTTCTGCCCTAGGTGGTTTGAACGGAGAGCAGAAGTGGGTTGATACTATCATGGAATTGATGGCAGCTGTTGACGAGTGGATCGAAGAGCCAGAGCGTGATCGTGATAGGCCATTCTTGATGCCTATCGAGGATGTATTCTCTATCACTGGTCGTGGTACTGTAGCTACTGGTCGTATCGAGACTGGTATCGCAAACACTGGTGAAGCAATTGAAATCATTGGTTTCGGTGACGAAAAATTGACTTCTACAATTACTGGTGTTGAGATGTTCCGTAAGATCTTGAGCACTGGTGAAGCTGGTGATAACGTTGGTATCCTTCTACGTGGTATCGAAAAGTCTGAAATTCGTCGTGGTATGGTAATCTGTAAGCCAGGTTCAATCACTCCTCACAAGAAGTTCAAGGCTGAGGTCTACATCTTGAAAAAAGAAGAAGGTGGTCGTCACACTCCATTCCACAACAAATACCGTCCACAGTTCTACTTGCGTACAACTGACGTAACAGGTGAGATTCACCTTCCAGACGGTGTTGAAATGGTAATGCCAGGTGATAACTTGAGCATCACTGTCGAGTTGATTGCAAATGTTGCTGTAAACAATGGTTTGCGTTTCGCAATTCGTGAAGGTGGTCGTACCGTAGGTGCGGGTCAAGTAACTGAGATCATC
>JAKMGS010000203.1 GCA_022424815.1 Schleiferiaceae bacterium
CTCTCACACTGCCGTGTTTTAATAGTAATTCCTGCGCCAATTCACTCTCGATTCCGAGCGCGTCAGCAACCATACGTGTACCGCGATCTACCAACTTTTCGTTAGAAAGTTGCATGTCTACCATTTTGTTGCCTTTCACACGCCCTAATTTGATCATAGTAGCCGTCGTGATCATATTCAACACCATCTTCTGCGCAGTACCTGATTTCATTCGTGTAGAGCCTGTAAGGAATTCAGGACCGACAACTACGGCCATCTCGTGCTGAGCCGCCTTTCCCGCGGGACTCCCATCGTTGCATGTAATACAACCAGTTAGCAAACCATGCTTATTTGCAGCTTCTATCCCTCCAATAACATAAGGAGTAGTTCCACTAGCGGCAATACCTACAATGGTGTCAAGAGGTTGAATATTGTATTGTTTTAAATCTTCCCAAGCACCGGTAGTACTGTCTTCAGCATTTTCAACAGCTTTTCGAATGGCACTGTCGCCTCCGGCAATAAGACCAATGACCATATTATGACTAACGCCAAATGTTGGAGGACATTCGCTGGCATCTAGAATTCCAAGACGACCCGAAGTTCCCGCACCGATGTAGAACAAACGTCCACCTTGCTCCATACGGGGTACCAAAGCCTCTATGAAAGTAGTAATGGAGGATAACTGCTCACCAACAGCATGTGCCACCTTCTGATCTTCGGTATTGATTCCATGCACTAAATCAGAAATACTCTTCTGTTCAAGGTTTAAATGCAAGCTATCCTGTTCTGTGGTCCTCATTTCTTCTTCATTTTTGCCATGTAGAAGCCGTCATTATGGGCTCCAGGGTCAACAGTACGTTCCTCGAGCAATTCAAAATCATCGTTATTCTCCAAAAACTGTCGTACCTGATGACCATTTTCCATTGGTAAAATACTACAGGTCGCATAAACGAGCGTACCACCTGATTTGAGCATTCTTGGATAACGATGAAGTATATCGGCTTGAACACCTTCAAGTCGCTCCAAATGCTCAGGCTGCAATTTCCATTTTGTATCTGGTTCTCGCTTGATGACACCCGTTCCTGAACAAGGGACATCCAATAGGAGGTAGTCGGCCGTTTCGGTAAGCTTTTCTAAAATCTTCGGTTCCTCCCAAGCTCTAGTCTCCACGATATCTAAACCGCTCCGTTGCGTTCTTTTCTTGAGTTCGCCTAGTTTCCGACCTTCGACATCCATGGCGATAAGCTGACCCTGATTCTGCATCAACGCACCTAGTAGCAAAGTCTTACCACCGGCGCCTGCACACGCATCAATAGTCTTACTGCCAGGAGAAGGGTTTAGGAAATACCCTATCTGCTGAGATCCGGCATCTTGAACCTCAAAATTCCCGTTCTGGAATCCAGGTATGTTATTTAATCTAGGACGTCCTTCTAGATAAAACGCATTTTCAAATACAGGATGCGTATGCACTTCTATGTTATGTGCTCTCAATTCTTCTAAAACAGCTTCAAGGCTAGCCTTAAGTGTATTTACACGTATATTCACCGTATTGGGAACGTTCATGTTGCGTGCAATCTCTGGCCATTTATCGCCCAATTGGCTCAATGCAAGGTCATTGAACCACTCGGCGTAGCTCTCTTTATCTTGAATTCGATTTAATTTCGTCAAGCGCTCTTTTACCGGGAAATCTCGGACTGCATCAAACTTTGGCCAATCGGGGAGGGTATAACCTCTCCATTGCCAGTAGATGCCAAAGAGCTTTTGCAAGTCCTTTCGTTTGGTGGAAGGTTCACGGTCGTAGAGGGCCCATAACAAGCCCCACCAACGCACCATTTCATAGGTGTGCTCTGCGACGAAACTACGATCTCGCGAGCCCCATTTTTTGTTTTGCTTGAGTAATCTTTCGACTACTCGGTCTGCATAAATGCCCTTTCCAAAGCTCATTTCAAGTGCCTCAAGCACACCTGCAACAGTATTTGGAAATAGACGCGGTTCTTTCATTAGAGGGCTGGAAACTTGATTGGATCCTTTTCATTCATCATGGCATAGATTTCCTCAACCATATCGTCTAGCGAAGGCTTTGAGAAATAATCGCCGTCGGAAGCAAAGGCCGGTCTGTGATCTTTAGAACTTACTGTTTTCGGCGCAGCATCTAAATATTGATACCCGCCTTGATCTTCAAGAATTTGCTGTAGTAAGAATGCGCTTGCTCCTCCGCGGACGTCTTCATCTACAATGACCAACGTATTGGTTTTCTTGAGAGAAGCTGCCACATCATGATTGGTATCAAACGGAATGAGGCTCTGTGCATCAATGAGCTCAACACTAACACCCAGCTCTGCGAGTTCGGCGACTGCGGCTTCCGCTATGAAAC
>JAKMGS010000096.1 GCA_022424815.1 Schleiferiaceae bacterium
GTCTTCCACGTCGTTATTACAGCAACACCGCATTCCCGATGTTCGATAACCTAGCAGATATCAACGTATTGATCACATACTTCGCGATCATCGGTGGTATTGCTCAGTTGATCTTCATCTTTAACTTCTTTTACAGCATTTGGAGAGGTCCTAAGGCACCTCAGAATCCATGGAAGGCAAACTCTTTGGAGTGGACTACTCCAGTAGAGCACTTACACGGAAACTGGCCAGGAGAGATCCCAGTGGTACACCGTTGGGCGTACGACTACTCTAAGCCGGGTGCAGAAGAAGATTTCATTCCTCAAAACGTTCCGCTCGCAGAAGGCGAGGAAAGCGGCCACTAAGGAAAAGCTTTGTAAAACTCAAGTCCCCTTGTCGCTCGGCAAGGGGATTTTTTATGCTATTTTGTAGTACTATGAATGAGCATCTCGATCCTACAGGATCACATCTTTCAAACACCGAGCGCGAGATAGAGCGCAAGCTACGTCCCTTAAGTTTTGACGACTTCACGGGGCAAGCTGCGGTATTGGAAAACCTCAAGATTTTTGTCGAGGCAGCTAAGATGCGCGATGAAGCCATGGACCATGTGCTGCTTCACGGCCCTCCTGGCCTGGGGAAAACCACCTTATCTTATATCCTTGCGAATGAGTTGGGGGTAGGCATAAAGGTGACTTCAGGTCCTGTATTGGACAAGCCTAGCGACCTTGCGGGGCTATTAACTGGCCTCCAGCCAAACGATGTCTTGTTCATTGATGAAATCCACAGATTGTCGCCAGTCATCGAGGAGTACCTCTACAGTGCGATGGAGGATTTCAAAATAGATATTATGATCGATTCGGGACCGAGTGCGCGCAGCGTACAAATAGGTCTGAATCCCTTTACCCTCATTGGAGCGACCACGCGCTCAGGGTTGCTCACCGCGCCGCTGCGCGCGCGATTTGGCATCAATGCCAGGTTGGAGTATTACGATGTGGAGCTGTTGAGCACTATCGTAGATCGCTCGGCGGAGATCTTAGATGTCCCCGCGGATTATGAAGCATGCATCCGAATCGCCGGTCGTTCACGCGGTACCCCACGTATTGCCAATGCATTGTTACGTCGCGTGCGTGACTTTGCAATGGTCAAGGGAAATGGTACCATTGATGTGGAGATTGCCGAGTTCGGCCTCAATGCCCTGAATGTGGACAGTAGTGGTCTGGACGAAATGGACAATAAGATTCTTCACGTGTTGATTGACAACTTCGCCGGCGGCCCTGTGGGTTTGAATACCCTTAGCACGGCCATTGGTGAACAAGCGGAGACCATTGAGGAAGTTTATGAGCCTTACCTGATTAAAGAAGGTTTTATCATGCGTACCCCACGTGGACGTATGGTCACAGAGAAGGCCTATCATCACCTTGGCAAGAATAGTAAAGGCAAGGGGTCCACTGGATCCTTATTCTAAACGATGGATCGTTCGCGAGCCACAGCAGTTGTCAAGCGACTTGCAAAGGAGCAGGGCTTTATGGCTTGCGGTATTTCTAAAGCGGGATTTTTAGAGGAAGAAGCTACCGGGCTGGAGCAATGGCTCAAGCATGGCTACCATGGAGAGATGACTTGGATGGAAAATCACTTTGATGAGCGATTGGATCCGAGGAAATTGGTTCCAGGAGCGAAATCTGTAATCAGTGTACTCTTGAATTATTTCCCAGAGAAAGGCCAAAAGGAAGGCGTACCCAAGATTTCAAAATATGCCTATGGACGGGATTATCACAAGGTGATTCGCGGGAAGCTCAAGCGAATGCTTGCTGGTATTCACGAAGAAATAGGCCAAGTGCATGGGCGGGGATTTGTGGATAGTGCTCCAGTGATGGATCGGGCGTGGGCCAGAAGAAGTGGCCTGGGCTGGATAGGCAAGCACAGTTTGCTGTTGAGTAAGAAGGCTGGGAGTTTCTATTTTATTGGGGAGTTGATTATCGATTTAGAATTGGACCCTGATGGACCCAGTACAGATCACTGTGGCAGTTGCACCGCCTGTATGGATGCGTGTCCAACGGCTGCTATAGTATCGCCGACGGTAGTCGACAGCAACAAGTGCATCAGCTACCTGACGATAGAATACAAGGAGGCGCTACCAAATGAGTATCAAGGTAAAATGGAGGATTGGGTATACGGTTGTGATATCTGCCAGGATGTTTGTCCTTGGAATCGATTCTCTACGCCCCACCAAGAAAAGGATTTTGACCTACGAACGCCCATTAAAGAGAACGATTGGGAAGCGTGGGAGGAAATCACTCATGAGCTCTGGGACGAGATCATGAAGGGCTCAGCCATCCGAAGAACGGGCTTCGAAGGATTCAAGAGAAATCTAAGTTTTTCCAAAAAGGATTAGTCGACAGGAACTTCGATAACCTGTAGAATTCGGTAATTGTCTGGGTTGAATACATAGACTACAACCGCAGCATTGCTTTGCACCCAATCCGTGTTCCACGCCAAGGTATATGTGCCGCTTAGGGTATCACCGGGAACCATTGGACTAGTGCCGAAACTGGTGCCCCAAGTATCAGTCACATAATCACGTAGCACATTCATGTGTACGTAATCTGGATCGCGGGTGTCATCAGGCATCTTTTGAGGGCTTACAATATTACTCTCTTTAACTAAGGCTACTATTTTTAAGTCATGAAGTAGATTGGTTTGCGGAAATCCTTGGACGCTTACGCTCAGTTGGCCTGAGGTAAGTGAGGCAGAGGCGTCGAGGGCGACGCGCAAGGTGCTATCCATGGCTTCGACACTTAGAGTAGGCCAGTTATATGGAGATCCAAGCCAATGTAAGTTTCCACTGGGCGTATAGTTTTCTCTATTAACCATACCAGAAGGTAAATTATTCGTTCCAAAGAATTCTTGAATATCCTTACCTTCCTGGGTGGTGAAATCTGTTGGGTAATCAGCGTTGGTGTTTGTGAAGTTTCCAGGACCTGCATGGATGGCAAGACCAATAATTCTGTTCGCCCCAAAGGCGTCCACCAAAGCTTCTATTTCTTTCGAAGCTTTTGGACAATTCTTGCAACGGTGCCCGGTGAAATCCTCAATGAGTACATTTCTGAGCTGGGCTGTAGATGTGGTGTCTTGTGGACCACCGTTTTTAAACGGTTGGTCGATTACATCGCATTGTGTAGTCATGAGGCTTAAAAGAAGCGAAGCAAAAAGGAATTGGACCGTCTTTCTCATCATTAAAAGCTTGTAGTTAGGGAGAAGCTCACACCGTTTGAGGGAGGAACAACGCGACAAACACCACCAACACAGAAGATACCGCGCTGTTGACGCCCATACGAGAGCTGGAAGCGACTAGTGCCTGCGGTATAGACTACAGAAGCCAATGGATAATGCAGTCTTTGCGCTTCGTCCGGGTTACCGTAGTTATAAATGTCTTGTACACTGAAGAACCAGTGCGGGGCAATGCTATACTCCGCTAGAGCCATAGCCATAGAGCCGCGATCGTCTTTGGTACTCAAGTGTTGAAATTCCGTGCGCAGGTAATGCTTGCGCTTCACCTTGTAGAGGCTTTCTAAGATTAAAATATCCCCGCTCATCAGTTTCTGACCGTCAGGATTTAGTAAGATGCTTTCATCGCCCAACCCGTCTTCCAACACGCTGCGGTTGTAAAACAGATTGAGGTACATGGCATTTACTTTGAGCTTCTTATTGATCTTCTTGCTCAGGGTCACATTGAAGTCGTGGAAATAGGGAATGTCTCCGCGCATCATAGGATCGCTGTAGTAGCCTTGAAGTGTTCTCAAGGTATCCAAAGCAGGATCGACATAATCCTTATCGATGCTTTGTACGACGCTATAGTTCACACTGAGCAGCGTACCGTATTTACCGCCTAGGGTGGTGTTGCGTTTGAATTTGTAGTTCGCCTCCAACTGAATGCCTTCTTCCCCGTTAATCTGTGTAGCATATTGGTACAACGCGGGTAGAGCATAGGTATGTACTTGAGCAGTAGGACTTAGGTAGTTTACCAGCATATCTATGGTAGAACCGTTTCGGTCCGTTCTAAACGACATGTTATCGATGCGCTTCACGCCGGCAATAATGCCAAGACCGTTCTTGCTGTAACTCACGTTTGCCAGAATTCCGTTTCCATCCTTGTAGATGTAGCCGTTATCGGCAGAAGGGTCATTTGCCTTGTAGGCATATTCTACCTGCATCGACCAAGGACCTTTTGAAACTTGGGTTCTTACGCCGCCTGCGGCAACGTTCTCGGGCAGTACTAAAAACGGATCATTGGCACGTTGGTATTTGCTCATGTAACTACCGCCGATAGTCCATCGTAAACCTGCGGAATCTAGTTTAGGGAATAGTTCTTTACTAAGATTGTACTCTGCATCAATTCCTCTAAGGAGTCCTGGACTTTTCTCAAAGTAAAAACGCTGACGCCCCATTACTGCCTTCAAGCTTAAGCCACTTACTGGATTTACTTTAATACGTACGCCGTCCATGGCATTATCATACCCTAGGCCACGCTCTTCGTAAGAACGGAAGACCATACCTGTTCCGAACTGCTCGTAGAAATTCCCAACAGTGATATCCAACCCGTCTTGTTTGAATTGTAAGTAGCGGTAGGTAATGCCTTCCCCGCGGTACCCCTCAGGAAAACCGAGCATTACATTTTGATAGTTTTCGTACCGAAGGCCTGAAGAAAAGTTGCCGTCGGTGTACACGAAATTCGCGTAACCTTGTCCTAAAAAGCGTTCGTCCGGATAAAACTCGCCGGTTGGATCAATGCTCTCGTCGCGGAGATACAACTGACCGTCGAGTTGAAAATTGCCGTGCAGCTGGCCGCCAAAAGTATTTTGCTCTTGCGCAAAGGATGCGGTGGCACTACAAATAGCCCAAGCAAATAAGAGAAGTCTTTTCATGCATTAGTGACTTGGATGGTGACCTGCTGCCACCTCTTCGACAACTTCAGCAAGTTCTTCTTCGTCTCCTGGGGAATATCCGCTGTGCTTCCACACGACCTCGCCTTCTTTATTGAGTACCAGAGTGAAGGGTACATTTACAATACCTAAGTTTCTTTTTAAATCTTGATTTTCATCTAGCAATACAGTGTATTCCCATCCCTGTCCTTGGACCATAGGTGCGACACGTGCGGAATTGCGAGAATCATCAATGCTTACTGCGAGGACTTTAGCACCTACCTCTTCTTCAAGGTCAATGGCGTAATCCATGAATGCTGTCAATTCTTTGATACACGGTTTACACCATGTTGCCCAGAAGCTAATGACTGTTGGTCCTTCATCACTGATGGCATCTTGGATGTTGATGCTTTGACCGTCGAGGGTCTTAAGCATAGTACTTGGCAATTCTTGAGCGCCAAGTTGAAATAGACCAAAAAAGGCGATTGCGGTAAGAAGTTGTTTCATGTTCTCTAGGATGTATTCAAAAAAAACGGGGAGCCTTTCGGCCCCCCGTAAAAATAACATTTTCTGTGCTTAGTGAGCAACGTTCACACGCAAGGTCTTACTTACACCGTTTACGTTCACATTAACGAAGTACAAACCTGCACTTAGTTCAGCAGTGTTCAAGTTCAATTTCTGAACACCAGCATCCAATGTGGCCACTTCTACAAGTACCGTTTGGCCCATGGCATTCACCATGTTTACAGTTACTTCCGAACGGTCCATCAACTCGATCTCTACGCCAGCAACTTCGTTGGCTGGATTAGGGTAGATTGAGATGTATTTCGCAAGGTTTTCCATTTCGTCAACAGTTGAAGTAGTGTATTCTGCGTATGTCGCTTGCAATACTTCGCCGTTACTCATGTCCTGCAACCAAACGATGATGTCCAAGTTGTTTGGACCTACCCAGAAATCAAATGAACCTTGAGCAGGGTTACTGTTCACAGTAATAGTCGAGTTCGCGTAGTGCGTGTAGGTATTTCCTGCAGTCATTGAACCCATAGCGTGACCGTTAGATCCGTCCATGAACTTACGGAATACGTGGTAGAATGTGGTTTCACCGTTCGTTTGAACGTTGTGTGAGATCTCTTTTTCGATCATGGCCATGTGTAAAGAAACATTGCTTCCTAAATCAGCTAAGGCATCTGCTTCTACATCACACTGAATATAAGTACCTGTGTTACTCCACTCAGCGCTCAATTCTGCCAAAGAAGGAATCCCCATAACAGCATCAATAGCAGCTTGGCTTGTTGCAATGTTGGCACCAGAGTATACTACATCTGGCACACCGCTAATACCGTACAATTGACGTCTCGCAAGCGCTTCAGAGTTATAGGCAGGGTCATTCCCTGGTGAAGGCCAGTTCATCTGGTACTTCACACTTACCACTTGAGTTCCAGAAGTATTGGCGTCGTTATCATCTAACAACTGCTTGTAACCTGGGTTGAAGCTTGCACATGGACCACAAGTTGAGGAAGTGAACTCTTCTGCCAATACTACGCGGTCTGCAGTAGCAGTTACTACTTCAATAGAAGTACTCAATGTATCATTGCCGTTGTTTTGGTCATTGCCGCCGTTCAACGCAGAAGCCCAAATATCGACATCGTAGTTACCGGTAGAACCAGGGTTCCAGTTGGTGCTGTGAGAGAAACTGTATGTTCCATAAGGAGCAATAGATAAACCAGTAAGGTTATCAGTCACTGCAGTTCCGCCGTTGATTGAGTAGTTTAAGGCCAACGAAGAGATGGTAGTTCCACCGTAGTTTTTGATGGTACCTTCAATAGTGTAAGGTGCGTTA
>JAKMGS010000204.1 GCA_022424815.1 Schleiferiaceae bacterium
CATTGGCTTTGATGCCGCAAGCAATTTATCAACAATCTCTTGAGGCGTCCCAGCCTTCACAGCAAGACCGCCATGAACCCAGACACCAGCTTCTTTTCCTGGATACGCCTCTCCAACGGTGCGCACGCCGGGAAGGTCTTTTTCCATGTAGCCTTGTCGCGCGTTATCGAGGATTATCAATGGACGTACTTCGCCATTTTTGTACGCATGGATAGAAGCAACCTGACCGACCGCAACGTCAATTTGCCCTCCAATCAATCCTGCCATAGTAGCAGGGACTGTTTTCAAGGCGATCGTTTTGAACTCTAACCCAAATTCAGAAGCCAACTGAACTGCTGACAAGTTGGGCGGTGCGCCCAAATTATTAACACCAATTGTCAATTTATTCGCTTTAGCACCCTCAATAAATTCCTCAAAAGTGTTGTATGGGCTATCCGCACGCACATAGAGCGCGTTAGACGCCGATATTCCTGCAAACAAGGGAACAAAGTCTTCTAACGGCTTGTAGGGCGTATCTCGAGTCAGCGGCACAATCATGAATGACGGTGGAGACCAATTAAACACTGTATATCCATCTGCAGGTGCCTCGACGACTGACATAGTTGCAGGAATATGCGCACCGCCCGGTTTATTAACAACATTTACCGGCACACCCAAGTTCTCGGACAACACTTCAGCATTCATCCGCGCTACGATATCCGCATTCCCTCCAGCCTTGAAACTTACAACATATGTAATCGGCTTTTCCGGCCATTCAGCAAATGCTGCACCGGTCATGAAGCCAAACGCTGCAACACCTGCCGCTGCTAACTTTAGTAATTTCATAATGAAGCCCTCCCTGCTTCCACCACATATCAGTAAATGTAATGTTCTAGATGTATGTACCTTTTAATTAACCCGGCATAAAGTCAAGCATTCTTTTCAGGATTCTTCCGTGTCAAATTCAATCTCAAGATCAAGCAAATCTCCTGGGTATGATAAGGTTGCAGAATAAATCAGCCGACCATCAATATCGATAAACTCACGGAAGACCTTAAATATCGCCGAGTTAACCTTTATTCCAAGAGCCTGAGCAAGAGAAAAATCAGCATATGAAATTGTAACTTTCTGCCGTGCCTTTTTCACAACCAGCCCAAGATCTCTCAAAACTGAAACTACAATTTCATTTGAAAAACGATCTGGCGCCAATTCATAAATTTGATCGTCAAGCTGGATATCAACTTGGCAAAAGGGCTTACCCGACCGATTATGAATTCGCCTGATAGCGCGTACATACTGACCATTAGAGGTTTTATCGATAACAGCTTCGTTTTGAGAAACGGACACCTCTAAACCCTCAACCATTGCATATATTTGTGAAATATCCGCCTTCATCTGCATTGTATGACGATCCGGAATATTCACTGCTTTCACAAATGTACCCCTACCCGAGTGCCTTTCGATTAAGCCTTCCTCTTCCAAAGCATTCATTGCCTGTATAATCGTCATGCGAGCAACACCAAGCTGCTCAATCAAAACCCGCAAAGGGGGTAACTTAGCCCCAGCGACCAAATCCCCTGAAAGAATTTGGCGCCGCAATAATTCAGCAACCTCTACATGAAGTGGAACCGACGAGCGCCGAATAGATTGAAGATTCATATTGACAAAAACCTCACCTTCATAGGTATATAGTTCTATACCTTAATATTATAGCATGGGTAAGATATGAAAGAGAACCACAATTTGAAGGAGTTGCAAGAAATTGCTAAGCGACTACGACTTCACGTAGTTGATATGATTGCGCCTTCGGGACAAGGATACGTTCAACAAGGCCTTGGAGCTGCCGATATCTTCACTTCACTTTATTTCGCAGAAGCAACAATGGACCCTGCAAACCCAAATTGGGTAGATCGTGATAGAATATTTCTAACAACAGCACACAATACTGCCATATTTTATGCGACATTAGCAGAGCGCGGATTTTTCCCAATTAAAGATCTCGCGACTTACGTGAATGATGGCTCAGCACTCGAGATCAACTCTTCAGAGCGCATGGGCACATTTGTCGAAGCTACGTGTGGATCACTCGGTCAAGGCCTATCAGTGGCTGTTGGGTGTGCACTGTCAGCGAAACGACAAGGTCGATCTAGTAGGTTTTACGTGATCGTAGGTGATGGTGAGATGCAAGAGGGTCAAATCTGGGAAGCTGCGATGTTTGCCGGAGCTAAAAGCCTGGATAACCTGTGCCTGATTGTTGATTACAACTTTGTCCAATCAGAAGGTTCTATGGATAAAGTCATGAGCTTAGAGCCTTTGATGGAAAAAATGCAAAGTTTTAACTTTGACTGTCACGAAGTGGATGGAAAC
>JAKMGS010000097.1 GCA_022424815.1 Schleiferiaceae bacterium
GCCATACTGGATTCGAACCAGTGACCTCTGCCCTGTCAAGGCAGCGCTCTAAACCAACTGAGCTAATAGCCCCTGAAGAATTCCAAAGATACGAGATGGGGGTGTTTTGGTGTACAAATAGTTTGAATTTGTATTTTGGCGACTTACTCGCACACAATGAAACACTTACTTGCATTCGTCCGCCTCATTGGCTTGGCGTTTTTGTTTACCCTAACCAGTCTCCTAGTGGTTTTGGGACGCTTATTTGGCCGAAAAGGCGCACATGCCATGCTTCGATTTGGGGTGTATTGTAAAGCCAAGTTGCTGGGGATTAAGAGTGATGTTTTTGGGGAAACCACGAAGCAGACTCAGCTTATTTTGATCAACCACCCCTCCTACTTGGACATTATGTTCTTGAATTTTGTGAAGCATCCGACTACACTGTTGGCGGCAATCAACTTTAAGAATTGGCCCTTGGTGGGTTGGCTTGGGAAAGCCTTGAATGTTATTTGGGTCAAGCGTCACGATCGCAACGCAGGGAAGCAAGTGTTGTTGGATGCCAGCCAAAGGTTTAAAAAGGGATTGTGTTTGATGACCTCGCCAGAAGGCAGGACTTCGGGAACGCACGACATCTATCCGGTGAAGCCGGGGCTGTTTATGTTGGCGCAGAGTGCGAATGTGCCTATTACCTTTATGTGCCTGAAGTATAAAAACAACGCAGTGCCCTATTTCCATTCGTTGAAAGAGGGTTTTGTTCCACACTTTTTAAAGCACTTTTGGAATGTATTAGGGCAGTGGCGGATTCCGGTGGAGGTTCATTTTTCAGAACCGAATTTTTTCGCGAACGCGAGAGAGGGAGTGCAGGCTTTCTATGAATTTAATAAAAAGCATCTACAGGATGTTCTCCATTTTGAAGTGCCGGTGAAGGAGGAGTTTATCGGAGAAGCGCTTACTCGATTAGATGGGACTTTACTCAGTTTCCGGGCGGAAAGCAAGGAAGAACTGTTGGCTTAAGTATCTTTAAGGAAATAATTGGACCCCCATGAAATTCAAATTGCTTGGGCTCGCCTGCTTGCTAAGTGCAGCAGTATTGGGCCAACCTGTGCACACCGCCATTGTTACTGGATCTGTTATTGATTCTGCGACAGGGGCTGGAATGCCGAATTATCCTGTATTTATTGCCGATTCTTCCAATGCCATGGGCGGCGGAGGGAGCACCTTGACGCTATTCACAGATGCCAATGGAAACTATGCCGACACGATGTCTTTGTACAGCACGGCGGGTATTTTGTTGGCGCAAACCGAGGATAGCTGCTCGGGAAATTGGCTCTATGACTTCTACACCTACACCGGCAACACGCCATCGGTGTTCACCTTCTCTTCGACCTTCGTTATTTGTGGAGGCGCGAGTTCAGGCGGAGGTGGCGGATCCGGTGGTGGAGGCGGTTCGGGCGGTGGCTCGGGATCTGGAAATACCGGATGTAATGCAGCCTTTACCTTCGATTCTACCTTGACCGGCAATGGTCAGATTGTGCTCTACAATACCTCAACGGTAGATTCAATGTTCCAAAATGCGAGCATATTGTATCAATGGAGCTGGGGCGATGGCACAGGCGCTGTGGGGGCCTTCCCTTCACATCAATACACCCAAAGCGGGACTTTTGTGATCTGCTTAACGCAAACGGCAACCGATAGCACGGCATTTGGAGTGATGACTTGCACCAGTACCTATTGCGATACCATCAGCATTGACAGTACCGGTAATGTGAGCTACAAGGGGGTAAATGTAATGGTCAATGTATATAGTCCAGATCAAATGAACTTGGACGAAGAAGAGATCCTAGGGTTCAAATTATTCCCTAATCCTTCGCAAGGAGCGGTGTATTTTGAATGGAATCATGCATCAGAGGTCACGATTTATACGATGAGTGGCCAATTACTTTATGCAGGTCCAAATGACGGTCAAGCCCCGCTACCACTGCTTCCAGCAGGTACTTATGTGGTGCGTGCGCAGAGCAAAAAACACGTCCATCAGGAAATTTTAATTGTTAGATAACACAATTGCTCGATAATTAGCCGCACCTTTGGTGTAATTAAATAAATAATTGTGAATCAAGGAACAGTAAAGTTCTTTAATACTGACAAAGGATTTGGCTTTATTAAAGACAACGATTCAAACACCGAGTACTTCGTCCACGTGACAGGTCTTGTTCACCAGATTTCTGAAGGTGATGCGGTTGAGTTTGAATTGCAAGAAGGAAAGAAAGGATTGAACGCTGTAAACGTAAAACAGCTTTAAGTTTATACCAGAGTATTCCAAAGGCCTCCAGAAATGGGGGCCTTTTTTTTATGGCCAATTTTGTCGATCTAATTCGTATTTTCTAATTCTAATCAAACCAAAATAAATATGAAGCGAATTATGAAAACGCTGATGTTGGTGGTAGCAGCATCGCTACTTGCCGTTGCCTGTACATCTAATTCAACATCAAGTGAAGCCGAAAGTAATATTGTCGAAGAAGAGAATACTAACGGCCTACCAAAAGAATACTTGGGTAATTACCACGGGGTTCAACCAGGTTACAATATGAAAAATCAATATGGTGATGATGTCATTATCAATGGTCAAGCCATTAAAATTCCAGCCATTGACCACAAATTCTTAGTCAAAGAAGGCAATATCATCAGCCTTCAACAGACCAGCCTTGACGACAACTCGCGATATTACTATGAAGGAAGTTATAGTATCAATGGCGAGACTGATACAGAATATACCATAGAATGTAACGTGAGCGATAGCAATGGTGCAAGTAATCCATCCTTTACATTGGTGATTCAAAAAGAAACAAAGTCAGGTAAGTGCACCTCAGAAGATCAACCCGATTTTGATTTAGAGAAAATCAAATAACAAAACGAATCTTACATCTTGTGCTACACATCTAAAAGGCGCCGCTGGCGCCTTTTTTGATTTTCAAAAAATTCAGAAAACGCCTTTGAAATCTTCGCTAATTCAATACTTGAAAAAAACTTTTGGCATCATTGGAATCTTCTATGGCCAATTCTTAAAAAGAATCGAAGAAGCTATAATTGGATTTTTACCAGAAGGTTTAGTGCACACAGAATAAACTGGTCAACGTTTACGTTTTACAGACAAAGACAAAATATTAATTCATAAAATCCATACCATGAAACAAATACCCTTTTTAACCTTAATAATGTTATTATCTACAGGTTTACTAGCTCAAAAATCAGTGAGTGGCGAGTTGACCGGTGATGAAAATTTAAATAGTAAGGGCTCACCAGCAGATGAATATACAATTCAGATTAATAAAACACAGATTCTAAATGTTTGGCTGAATTCAGACGATTTTGATGCATTTCTAATCGTTGAAAGTGAAGATGGTTCTATCTATGAAAACGATAATATTGAATTTTCTGATAACAATAGTTACTTATCAATTATTGCTGCTCCCGGTGTTTATAAGATCTTGGCAGGAGTATATAAGTCAGAATGGGAGGAATTTGAAGAACCAGAGAAAGAAGCACGTGGCCAATATGAATTGCTATATGAGAGAGGTTCTGAGGTTAATATAATAACAGTCCAGGGTCGCTTGGATAATAGTGACCAACAGCTACCCAAAGGCGAGTACTATGATGTTATCGAACAACCTATCAATCCAACTGGTCAATTTCAGATCCGTTTGAAAGGGTATGGCTTCTCAGGGTTCCTTTATGTCGAGTCTCCATCCGGAAAAATGTACCGCTCTGATGCTTATGACGATGTCGGAGGGTATGTGCGGGTAACGAATATCACTCCCGAACAAGGTTCTTGGAAACTTTATGTTACTAGCGATTATAGTGAAGACATGGGCGGCTATGATCTTGAGATCATCGATTTCGGAGCGGATTCAGTCAAGGTGAATAATACTGAACCCATCGATTTGGAGTAATAGGCCGGATTCCAGTTTTTATAAAAGCTAACAACAATGTAAAACTCAAGTCCATTCAATATGTCGCAAGTCTTCGCCAAGGGCTGCGGGTTTTGCTCCTCAATGATTTTCAATTCAATAAAAAACCCGCGCCTCTGGCGCGGGTTTTGTAGCCCCGAAGGGAATCAAACCCTTATCTCAGGTACCGGAAACCTGCATTCTATTCGTTGAACTACGGGGCTAAAATGAATTTACCCAATCACTGCGCCGCTCTCCGCGCCGCCTTCTGGACCCATCAAGCGGAGTTTGCCGTCGCCATCTTCTGCCATCAGTAACATACCTTGGCTTTCGACGCCGCGGATTTTGAGTGGAGGTAGGTTCATGAGGACCGTTACTTTTTTACCCACCATTTCTTCTGGCGAGAAGTGTTCTGCGATGCCGCTGACGATGGTGCGTTGATCTAGACCGGTATCGACCAAAAATTTCAGGAGACGGTCCGCTTTAGGGACGCGCTCAGCTTCTAGGATGGTGCCTACGCGGAGGTCCATAGCCATAAATTGGTCAAAGGAAACATCTTCTTTCTGTGGCATATGCTTAGTGCTTTGTGTTGTCGTTTTGGGTGCATTTGCTGCAGCGGCCGCTTCCAATTTTTGACGCTGTGCCTCCATCTGCTCGTCCTCAATTTTTGAGAACAGTAAGGCGCTTTCGCCGAGCTGTGTACCACCAGAGATGATGGTTTCTTCGTTAGCATCTTCCCAGCGGAATCCGTCCGATAAACCGAGCATGTTGCGGAGTTGTGCGGCAGTAGAAGGCAAGAACGGTTCGAAGACGATAGCAGCGGCACCCATGATTTGTGTGGCGACGAAAAGTGCTACACCTGCACGCTCAGGATCTTGCTTGAACACCTTCCAAGGTTCTTGTTCTTGGAGGTATTTGTTTCCTAGGCGAGCGACGTTCATGGCTTCATTCAAGGCCTCACGGAATTTGAAGGTTTCGATAGATTTGGCGATGCGACGGCCGTATTGGGTCATCGCAGCTAACGCTTCTCGATCAGCATCGGTCAACACATTGGGTTGTTGGACTACGCCCTCAAAATATTTGTGGGTGAGGACCATAACCCGGTTGACGAAGTTACCGAGGCCCGCCACTAGCTCGCTGTTATTGCGCTGTTGGAAATCAGCCCACGTAAAATCGTTGTCCTTGGTCTCCGGCATCGTAGCCGTCAAGGCGTAGCGCAAGACGTCTTGCTGGCCTGGGAAATCCTGAAGGTATTCGTGCAGCCAAACGGCCCAATTCTTTGAGGTGCTCAGCTTGCGACCCTCAAGGTTGAGGAATTCGTTCGCAGGCACTTGTGTCGGTAAGGCATATTCACCGTGCTGCTGAAGCATGGCAGGGAAAATAATACAGTGGAAAACGATGTTGTCCTTTCCGATAAAGTGTATGATCTCTGCATTGTCGCCTTTCCAGTACTCTTCCCAATCGTTGGGCAGGAGTTCTTGGGTAGCGCTGATATAGCCAATGGGCGCATCAAACCACACATACATCACTTTCCCTTCGGCGCCTTCGACTGGAACGGGCACCCCCCAATCCAAATCGCGGGTCATGGCACGCGGCTGCAGACCGTCGCCTGCGTTGAGCCAGCTCATGCATTGGCCCATCACATTCGGCTTCCAGCCTTCGCGGCTCTCTAAAAAGGCACGTAGGTCTTCTGTGAGTTCGTCCAACGGCAAGAACCAGTTTGTGGTGTTGCGCAATTCTGGGATGGCGCCGCTAAGCGTTGATTTTGGTTGGATCAGGTCCGTCGCGTTCAATGAGGTGCCACAAGATTCACATTGGTCGCCATAAGCATCTGCCGCATGACATTTGGGGCATTCGCCGGTGATGTAGCGGTCAGCAAGGAATTGGCCCGCTTCCGGATCAAAGTATTGCTGCGTTTCCTTCGCGACCAAGGCACCTTTATCAATCAAGGTTTTAAAGAACTCTTGAGCGTTTTTGTGGTGTTGAGGACTTGAGGTGCGGCTGTAGTGGTCAAAGCTGATTCCGAATTCTTCGAACGCGCCTTTCATCATCGCGTTGTAACGGTCCACCACATCCTGCGGGGTGATGCCCTCCTTTTTCGCTTTGATCGTAATAGGCACCCCGTGTTCATCGGAGCCACAGACGAACTTCACATCACGGCCCCGCATTCGTAGATACCTCACATAGATATCCGACGGCAGGTAACACCCCGCAAGGTGCCCGATGTGTATAGGACCATTGGCGTACGGCAAGGCCGCAGTCACCATGATTTTTTTGTTCGTACTCATTCCTTTTTGATAACGTTTAAACGATACCGCGAAGATAATGCGCATTTATTGGGTATTTTTCGGGTAATGAAACAAACCACACCACATTTCCTAACCCCTGGAGATACCATTGGCATTAGCGCTACAGCTAGATTTGCCCGTCCCGAAATGATCGAAACGGCGAAGAATGTATTGGAAGGCGCGGGCTTCAAGGTCTATTACGAACCGGGTATTCTCAGCCAACACCACCAGCTGGCCGGCACCATGGAGGAGCGAGTGGCCCACTTCAATGCACTGGTGCACCACCCCGAGGTCAAAGCCATTTGGAACGTTCGTGGCGGATACGGAAGTGCGGAGATTGTGGATGCAGTGGATTGGGCGGCACTCCAGAAAAATCCGAAATGGCTTGTGGGCTTTTCAGATTTCACAACCTTTTTGTGCCACGGGATACAACAAGGATTGGCCACCCTACATGCGCCCATGCCCATCAGTTTT
>JAKMGS010000098.1 GCA_022424815.1 Schleiferiaceae bacterium
TCCTGAAGGTTTGAACCAGTAAGTTGTAGCGAATCTGCTTTTAACAAGTAGTTAGAGGTATCGATTGCAGTCATCGCGTCGAATGATTGACCCATATATCTCCATTCCCAATGCAAGTGTGGACCAGAACTTCTTCCAGTAGACCCGGCCAGCCCAATAAGTTCACCTGCCCGTACAAAATCTCCAGGCTCACAATCTAGTTTACTAAGGTGTGCATATAGGGTTTCAATTCCGTTTAAATGACGGATAACTACACAGTTTCCATAACCGCCGTCATTATATTGTGCATACCTCACGACCCCATTGAAGGCAGCACGTAAGGTGTCCCCGATATCCATTTGTAAATCCCAACCACGATGCATTCTTCCCCATCGAGGTCCATAACCCCAGTTAAAGGAGTCAAATTTGTTTATGTAGAAGTTTTCTTGACCCTCTATCAGTGTGAAATTGAAGGTATCCTTATCCTTAAAAGTGGTGGATTGAGGCAGCAGATTCCCTGTTCTTCCCCAGCCAGTTGTGTAAATAGGGTGATTATCTAGTAAATAGCTACTTATAAAAGCTCTGTCCTGAATAGACAAAAGCTTTGAAACAGAGTCAATGGCAGATCGAAGCAAACTGTCCGGGATTTCTGATAAATCAATTGATACCACAGATGATTCTGAGGAATCCACAACGGCTGCTGTAGAATCCTGTCCATTTACACCTAAGCTTATGCTTAAGACTAATAGTAAGCTATTAACTATGTTTCGCTTCTTTTTGATAACTTCTGTATTCTTCTCCATACATGTTATAGGCGTCTAAAATGTAGCCATTATTGTGTTTACCTTCTAGGTCTATTTTTAATTGTTTTGCTTGTCTAGGTTTCGTTTGATTCAGCCATACTCTGAAGGCATTCCCTTCCTCCACTGTTTTAAAAGGTAAATCCTCAATTAGTTCCAATTTAGGAAGGGATTTGTGGTATTTATCTTCTTGGTAGAGAATAAAAAAATTGGCGTCTTGCGGGGTCCACCATCTCAGGAATTTTGAACCAAAATCAGAAACTCGAACACATCCAATACTATTGGAAGAACCCAACATACCGCGTGACAGCTCCCGTAATGCCACCTCATGAATTCCATTTTGTCGCATGGCCCTTGGGTTTGATTCATCAGGTGATATCAAAAGAAAGTTTGGTAATTCCGTTATTCCTTTATACCGTGTTACACGAGTATTACCACCTCCTAAAGCCATATCATGAAGAGAGTCTGCCATCGAGTATGTACGTTCTGTTTCCCAGTTTTTTGAAGTAATCCGATAATGAAGACCGTAATAATCGCGGCGTTTACCAATGGGTAAATATTCAATCACCGTTTTTTGTTCCACACTATCTTCACTATAGGTGATTAGCGGCTCCAGCCTTTTTGAAGAAGTGGCGAACCGTGCGACTTCAATCAAGGTGTCAAATCTCGCTTCACACAAGCACAGTCTCTGCCCAGAAGCATATGCTGTTTCACCTAAAAATCCATATTCTCTGTTGATTTCAGGGGTTTTGAACTTCCACACTTGATCAAAGAAATTCTTGTAGAATTCAAAGTTGTAAGAATATCGAGTTTTAGCGTAGTCAATGAAGTCATTATAGTTTTCCTCGCCTTCAATTGCTTGTTCCATCTTTAGAAAGAGTTCAGAGGAGGTGTATTTAAAATCTTCAAGGACGGATAAATTTGGGTTCATTTCTTTTATACCACGGACTTCGTATTCATCATTAAGCACATTGAAATCGCCTACTATATATCTATTTCTGTATTCAGAAGACTCAGGGAGAGTACTGTTGAATAAATCGTAGAATGTGATGGTTTTTCCTGATGAGGAAGAGAAGTAGGCGGATTCTTTGACTAATGGTAAATAACAGCTATTTCTTTTAGCGTATTTGAGTATGGTTTCGGCATCAAAGTCTTTGACACCTATGGGATATGAACCGAAGCTTTGACCAGCCATGTTTTGACACACTGCATACGGCCCTACTCCCCAAAGGAAGAGGATTAGTAAGGTCTGTAAAAAAGGAAGTTTTAACGGCTTGAATAGACCGCACCTTAATCCAAACTTTTCGGATGAAAATCTATAGATTGATTCTCGCAAGCGACTTATGTATTGGTTTTGTTTGGATAAATATAAGTATTGATTCATTACTCTTTATTCGTGTGCCATAATATTGTTAAGTAAAAAACTGATGCGCGCGCCGTTAATTCCATGAAGTGGAAAGTATTTATTGTAGTTCTATTATATAGTAGTGTTCAAGCCCAAGAACGCATACTCTTCGCCTCAGGCGATCTGGGCTATGAATGCTTTCGAATTCCTGCCTTGGTGCAATGGGAAGGGGGCGAGTTATTCGCTTTTGCAGAGGGCCGAAAATCGAACTGCGCGGACTTTGGGAATGTGGACATTTTGATGCGCAGAAGTGTGGACAGCGGCAAGACTTGGTCCCCAGCGCGTGTGTTGGTGGACAACGGCGACCTTCAAGCGGGAAATTCAACGCCTATTATCGACCGTTTAGATCCAAGGGTCCCTGAAGGAAGACTCTTGCTTTTCTACAATACCGGCACCGCGTCTGAGTACGATACGAGAATAGGCTTGGGCAAGCGCCGGGGCTATGTCATCGCCTCGTCCGATCATGGCGAGCATTGGAGTGCGCCTCAGGAGATTGTGCCCGAAAATCCGGACCTCGACCAGCGAACTTGGGCCTTTGCCCCCGGACACGGTATGCAGTTTGACCAGGGACCTTATGCGGGCAGATTGTTCGTCCCTGCAAATAGGTCGGTCGGAGGGCCTCAGGAAGGGTTCAGGGATTACCAGACGTACGGATTGTATTCGGACGATCATGGGAAGAGTTGGAAGGAAAGCGAAGAGTTGGGCGTGCCTTCTTCGAATGAGTCCATGGGGGTCCAATTGGATGCTCATTCCCTCTTGCTCACCGTCCGAATCCAAAACCAAGGGGTGAAGAGAAAGAAACTGGCTATTAGCCGAAACGGCGGGGTAAGCTGGGATAGCACATGGCTCGCCCCAGCGCTTACGACCCCCATGTGTCAAAGCTCTATTTTAGAACATAAAGGGCATTTCTATCAGCTGGGTCCTGCAGATACCAATGCCCGCAAGCAATTGACCTTGTGGTCCTCTCAAGACGGGCTAGAATGGAAGGTCGCGCGCGAACTCTATCCAGGTTCTTGCGCCTATTCAGATATGGCCTCCTTTGGCGACCAAGGAATCTATCTCTTTTACGAGCGCAATGACTACACCGAGATCGTGTTCGATCGGGTTATTTTGAAGTAGCCAATTAAAACGCTTCGCCGATGAAGAAATATACTCCTCGGCCTTCTTCGGTGAAAGATACGTCTATTCGAGTATAGATGTCTTTTTCTGGGAAGATGAGGTATCGGATGCCGGCGCCTCCGGTAGGAAGGAATTGGCCCCAATTAAATCCATATTCATCCCCATACACTTGTCCAGCCGCTAGGAACACGCTCGCCCCCCAACGCTTGGAAAATTCAAAGGGCAAGATGCGGTATTCGACCTGCCCGGCCACTAAGTTTTTGTCGCGGAAGCGCCCCAGGTAATACCCGCGCATCAAGCTTTCCCCGCCCATAAGCGCGAGCATATTGAAGGGGGCGTTGCCAGCAGTGAATTGACCGTAGAGCTGTGCGGCAAAAACGGTATTCTCCTTTACCGGCCGGTAGATCCTGTTATCTATGACGTAGGTGGTCATGTTGTAATCGCTACCCGCCGCTGTGTTGTAATTCATGAAGGCCCATTCGCTGTATAGCCCTTCACGCGGGTTCATAGCGTTGTGGATGTTGTTGTAAAGCAGCCCCAAACCGATGCCCAAGTTGTTGGATCCCATAGCCCCCACTTCCGGGAGCTCAAAATCTGTTTCGGTGTCGATGTAATTGACTCGGTTCAGACCTTGGTAGTCCAATTCCAATCCAAAATACAGCGACGGCAAAGTTTCACGCAGCAAGCGTTCACGGAACAAGGTGTATTCCCCGTCGATCAAGGCAATGTGTTCGGACGGCGTCTCGCGACCTATACCGTAATAAAACAGTGGGAAGCTTTGATAGCGTGCGCGACCGTAGAAAAACCACTTGTTCTCATCCGAGTACAACGCATGATCGAGCCAAAATCCGTATTGATTTTCGAGGGTATAAAAGGTGAAGGCTTTAATCTCACTGAGGCGGTTGCTGAGGTCTCTATTGGCAGAGTATACGTACAAGCTCGACACGCCCAATTCCCAACTCGTTTCCGGCGCATAAGCGACGGTCGGGTAGTTGATTAGCTTGGGTGCCGAAGGGTCGCCACTTTCGCTCAAGACATTGTTGAGGTAGCGCTTGACCAAGTTGTCGGACTGCGCCACTACCCCCTGCGCGGTGAGCAGAGACAGAAAAAAAAATGAATATATTCTAATGTGTCGCACGGTTTAAAGATATGATTTACCATGTTGATCCAAGAATATCACAAACTGTTTCATACATTAAGTGTATCAAATATCAGATATGATTCTTGAACACTACTTAGATTTTCTTAAAGTTCTGCTGAGTGTTAAAAGCATAGCGTTTTCGCTCTTTTCGATTATTTCATTTATATCCTTATTGGAAATTTTGTTGAGGAGAAAGGACGCTCGTAGAAATTTCATTAAAACTGTAGTCATAAACTCCTTCATTTTGATGATTGGAATGTTTGTGTTGTATGCCAACAAGCCCATTCAAAATATTAATTCTACACAGCTCGAGGTTTTAGTATTGTTAGAATACCCTAATCTGAATGTTTGGAGTTTAGTTCTTACAGTATTGAATGTAATCTTATTATTTACGGTCAGGGTTCAAAAAGAAAACACCGAGCTAAATGTATTGGAGCATATTGATCATGTAATAGAATGGTGTGTTGAGAATTACCCTAAATCTGGAGTAAGGAAACGACCGAAAACAATATTAAGTCAAGAAGAAAGCAACAATAAAGGGGAGTATGACCCTTCAACTAGGGTTATTACTATTTATGCCCAACACATTGAATCCAAAAAAGACCTAACAGACACTATAATCCATGAGTATTTTCATTTTTACCTGCATCACGGTAAATCTTCCGAGGCGTATGATGAGAAATTGAATTCCGTTGGTTATGAAGCTCATCCGGAAGAATTAATATGCAATATCTCAGCTGAAAAACTCACTGAAATATATCTTGAGCAACACGGTGACTAATTAGGATGAAAAGTTAAAGGCTGTTGTTTCTCTATTACCGGAAATGATTCTATCAAACGCTCAAACACGGTATTTAACTCATCAAAAGCTTGGTCAATAACCTCTTAATATATCGTTAAGAATAATCATCGCGCGTCGCGAGGACTCTATATCACCGTTAAAATATATACTGCTTGAAAACCCTTTGTCGTCGTAACCATAATAAGCAGATCCTACAGGCCTGATCATTTTAACATCTTCATAGCTGCTGCGAATCTTGTATTTGAACCCTGTCATTTGACATTCACACATGATGTCATCGAAGTAATTAAAATATTCCATTTCTGTAGTGACGCTTCCATGAAGGGGGAGTAAATAATAGTCACCCGCATCCACTCCTTCATCACTAAACAGATGACGAATCTTTAATTCTCCATCTGAAACAGAGAAACTATAGCCAGTATTAAGTTTATTTAAGTCTGATAATTTACTGCCTAGGCTTTGACTGCAAGCAGATAACCCGAATATAAATAACAACAAAGTGAAGAAATGTCTCATCTTATTGGTTTTAAGTTGAATGTATTGAAGTTCAGTAAATATTTCGAGGTTTAAGCTGTTACATAGCAAGAAAATTTTCCTAAGAGTTAAGGGTTTTGATGAAACGAATTAACTGAGTTAATATTTAACCAATCTCATCACTTCCGAGCCGTTGGATGTGGTGATTTTTACAGTGTAGATGCCGTCGGCATAGTTGGAGGCGTTGATTTCAAGCGTAGGTTCGCCGTTGCCATTAATGATGTCGAGTACGCGACCTTCCATATTGAAGATTTCAGCGCGTAGGATTGACCCGTTTGCAAAGTTCAGGTTCCAACGATCGGTGGTGGGGTTAGGGTAGATATGAATTGCCCCCAATTCCCTTAATTCCTTCTCCCCCAGCGGAACGTTAGCAAACTTAATCTCATCGAAATAAAAGGTTGAAGTCGCTGTGCCATCACCCACATTAGTACTGCCGGCGGTAAAGTCAAACATAAAAGCCAAGCTAGGCATATCCGTAGGGGCATTCGTAAAATCGAACGTGAGTAGTTCCCATTGCTCGGTTTTCGTGGTTTGCACGCTGCGCTCTTCGCCCCAAAACGGCTTCTCTGCTTTCAATGTCACATAAGTCCCCACCGGAGCAGAGGTCCACACCTTCATGGTGATTTGGGGGTGATTTGCAAAATCTATGTTGTTTGCAAAAGTGATTACACTCCCGCCATAAGGAGCCCCTAGATAACGTACGATTTTACCTACTAAGGAGCTGTTGTTGGTTGCATCGCTTGTCGGGTTTGCAACAATTTCCATGGTGGCGCTTTCGAAACTGAAGAAATGATCAGCTGTAGTGCCGGACTCAAATGTGATGGGC
>JAKMGS010000018.1 GCA_022424815.1 Schleiferiaceae bacterium
CTTTGGTCTTACACACGGCTACATTGCCCTCTGCATCGTACCAAGCAGGAATGCGGTGTCCCCACCAAAGCTGACGTGAAATACACCAATCCTTGATGTTCTCCATCCAGTAGAGGTAGGTCTTCTCAGCGTGCGGTGGATGCAGAGTAATGTCTTTTGTTTTTACTCCGTCAATGGCCGGCTTGGCTAAATCTGACATATTCAAGAACCACTGCATACTCAAGCGTGGCTCAATCACTGCATCGGTACGCTCGCTGCATCCGACTTTATTTCTTAGATCCTTGGTCTCGACCAACAGACCTGCCTCTTCTAGAGCTTTGGCTACTTTTTTGCGCGCATCGAATCGATCCAAACCGGCAAATTCACCGCCGTGCTCGTTCAGAGCTGCGTGTTGATCGAATACATCGATAACTTCCAAGTTGTGCTTCTCGCCCAACATCTGGTCATTCGTATCATGTGCTGGGGTCACCTTCAGTGCTCCCGTACCAAACTCGATATCCACGTACTCGTCAAAAATAATCGGTACTGCACGTCCTACTAAAGGAACAATGGCCTTCTTGCCTTTCAAATGCTGGTAGCGCTCATCTTCAGGATTCACACAAACCGCAGTATCACCAAAAATGGTTTCTGGACGCGTCGTTGCCACTTGCAGAGCCTCATCTGATCCTTCGATCTTGTAGGTCATGTAATACAGGCGGCTGTTCTCCTCCTTGTGGATGACTTCCTCGTCCGACACTGCTGTTAGTGCTACCGGATCCCAGTTCACCATGCGCAAACCACGGTAAATCATGCCTTTCTGGTGCAAGTCGATAAATACATCAATCACTTGCTCGCTGCGTACTTCGTCCAACGTAAATGCCGTGCGGTCCCAATCGCAAGACGCTCCAAGGCGGCGCAACTGCTTCAGGATGATACCGCCGTATTCATCGGTCCAATCCCAGGCGTGATTCAAGAAATCCTCGCGCGACAAATCTGACTTTTTAATGCCCTGTTCGCGAAGGCGCTTCACCACTTTGGCTTCAGTTGCGATCGATGCATGATCGGTACCCGGCACCCAACAAGCGTTCAAACCAAGCATACGAGCACGACGAATGAGAACGTCCTGAACCGTGTTGTTCAGCATGTGTCCCATGTGGAGTACACCCGTGACGTTTGGCGGAGGAATGACTATGGTATAGGGCTCTTTATCACTGACTTCCGCGTGGAAGTAGTTGTTGTCCAACCAGTGGTTATACCACTTTGATTCAATTTCTCCGGGGGTGTATTTTCCGATTTCGCGCATTGCAAATCTTGGTTTAAAGCGCAAAAATACATTCCTTCTATGACCAATTGGGCACTAAGGCTAAGAGATTGTTAAATTCCTTTGAATAGCTCAGCAAGAATCCTACATTTGAACCACTAAGATTTAAATGCTTTAGTCCAATGAAAAAATTATTCCTTACCCTCTTCGTTGCAATCTTCGGTTTTGCAGCTCAAGCACAAGAAGCTCCAGCCGACGGCGCTAAGATCACATTCGACAACAAAGTCATCAACTACGGTAAAGTAGAAAAAGGTGCGAACGGCACCCGTGTATTCAAATTCAAAAACGAAGGCACAGAGCCTTTGGTACTGAACTCAGTGCGTGCTTCTTGTGGATGTACTACACCTAAATGGACTCGCGAGCCTATTGCTCCTGGCGCAGAAGGTGAGATCCAAGTAAAATACGACACCAACCGCATGGGTAACTTCCACAAAACAGTAACTGTTCAATCAAATGCCACCAATCAAACTGTGGTATTGACCATCAAAGGACAGGTAATGAACCCTGAAGCTCAGGAAACTACTCCAGAGAAAAAAGGCGGTAGCGTTATTGCGAAATAACATCCCGAACATTACTTACGGATATCCAAGAAAGCCCTGTATTTTTGCAGGGCTTTTTGCATTAAATACGACCCAAGTATGCCAAAGATTTCAGTCAAAGGTGGGCGCATGCCTTCCAGCCCTATTCGCAAACTAGTTCCATTCGCAGAACAAGCAGAGCGCAATGGCAACAAAGTATATTACCTGAACATTGGACAACCCGATATTCAAACCCCTATGGAGGCGCAACGTGCTATTAAGGAAGCAGATGTACCTGTGTTGGCCTACAGCCACAGCGCGGGATTTGCCTCTTTGAGAGAGGGACTGTCGAAGTACTACCGCGGCAAAAATCTTCCGGTACAAACCGATGAAATCATCGTGACCACCGGCGGATCGGAAGCCTTGTTGTTCACCTTTGGATCAGCCATGGACGAAGGCGATGAGGTCATCATTCCCGAACCATTCTACGCCAACTACAATGGTTTTGCTACCGCTAGCGGGGTCAACGTCGTTCCCGTTGAATCTTCTATTGAGACCGGATTTGCCTTGCCTCCAGTAGCTGCCTTCGAGGCCGCAATTACACCAAAAACTAAGGGGATTTTGATCTGTAACCCTGGCAACCCAACCGGATACTTGTACAGCAAAGAAGAATTAGAACAACTTCGCGATATCGTACTGCGTCACGATCTTTTCTTGCTTGCAGACGAGGTATACCGCGAATTTACCTACGACGGTGAGCCTCACCACAGCGTCCTTGCCATGGAAGGCTTGGAAGAGCACGCCATTGTGGTAGATAGCTTCTCGAAGCGATACAGTATGTGTGGCGCGCGCATCGGCTGTTTGGTCAGCAAGAACAAGGAGTTTATGGCCACGGCCATGAAATTTGCACAAGCGAGATTGTCGCCCCCGACCTACGCACAAATTGCTAGTGAAGCGGCATTGAAAACACCTCAAAGCTATTTCGACGAGGTAAATGCAGAGTATGTTGAGCGTCGCAATGTTTTGGTAGATGGCTTGAATAGTATTGATGGGGTCTTTTGTCCTAAGCCAAAAGGAGCCTTTTACGCTGTAGCCTCATTCCCGGTGGAAAGCGCCGAACACTTTGCGCAATGGCTCCTCAGTGATTTTAACCATGAAGGAAAAACACTGATGATGGCGCCAGCGGCGGGATTCTATGCCAAGCCAGAATTGGGTGCAAATCAGGCCCGTCTTGCCTATGTTCTGAACACAGAGGCCTTGACCGATTGTATTGCTATCTTAAAGGCAGCTTTAAAAGTATATCCACATCGTACCAGATAAATTTTACACATCGTGATTGTACAACTCAATCAGAGCTTAGTTAAACACAACACCTTTGGTATTGATCAAAAGGCGCAACGACTTATTTGGGCACACAGTGCGGATGAAATAAGTAACTATGTAAAACACCATGGATCTCCAGCCTTAGTCCTTGGTGGCGGCTCTAATATGCTGCTAACCAAAGATATTAAAGGGGACGTGCTTAAGGTTGATATCCACGGAAGACGTGTAGTTTTTGAGGATGATGAGGTCGTACATATCAGATTTGGTGCTGGGGAGAATTGGCATGAAGTGGTTCAATGGACCCTCATGCAAGGACTCGGCGGACTAGAAAACCTTAGCCTAATTCCAGGTAATTGCGGTACTGCACCGGTACAAAATATTGGTGCTTATGGCGTGGAGTTGAAGGATGTTTTTGTGAATTGTGAGGGTGTACTTGTTGAGAACGGTTCATTTTTCACCTTGACAAAAAAAGAAGCTAAATTTGGTTATCGCGATAGTATTTTCAAAAACGAATGGAAGGGCAAGGCGATTATCACACGTATTACTCTGGTGCTCACGAAAAAGAATCACAGGCTTCGTACAGATTATGGCTCCATTCAAGCTGAGCTTGAAGCAAGATCTATTACCGAACCAACACCAAAACAAATCAGCGATGCAGTCATAAGCATACGCAGGAGCAAGCTGCCCGATCCAGCGGAAATAGGAAACAGCGGTTCGTTCTTTAAAAACCCTGTGGTTTCTGAGGAGCTCGCAGAAAGCTTGGCCGAACGCTACCCCGACATGCCCTGCTACCCCGCCCCTAATGGGGTTAAGCTAGCCGCAGGATGGCTCATTGATACGGCGGGCTGGAAAGGCTATCGCAATGGTGATGCTGGGATTCATGAAAAGCAAGCGCTCGTGTTGGTCAATTATGGCGAAGCCAGTGGGGCCGAATTATTGGAATTGGCCCATAAAATCATCGACGATATCCAACAGCGTTTTGACATCACTTTGCACCCCGAAGTTAATCTTATTTAATGCCTAGTGTTGCGTTCCATACCCTGGGTTGTAAGCTGAATTTCGCAGAAACCTCAACCATTGCCAAAGACTTGGTTGAAGGGGGTTTTGAACGTGTAGAATTCCAAGATCCAGCGGATGTATACATTATCAACACTTGTTCTGTCACGGAAAACGCAGACCGTGAGACCCGTAATATAATTGGCCGAGCCTTACGTGCGAATCCCGATGGTTTTATTGTGGTCGTAGGGTGTTATGCCCAACTCAAACCCGAGCAAATCATGGAACTCCCAGGCGTTGACCTTGTCCTCGGAGCCACCGAAAAATTCAACATACGTCAATTTTTAGGCGCCTTAGAGAAAACCAAAGGAGATGCAGAAGTGCACAGCTGTGAAATTGAGGACGCCAACACCTTCGTATCCAGCTACAGCGCTGGCGATCGGACCCGTGCCATTTTGAAAGTACAAGACGGTTGTGATTATAAATGCACTTACTGCACCATTCCCTTGGCACGCGGTATTTCTCGAAGCGACACGCTGGAAAATGTAGTAGCAAAGGCACAGGAGATTGCCGAAGCCGGTATCCCGGAAATTGTGCTCACCGGAGTGAACGTTGGAGATTACGGAAAGGGAGAATTTGGAAACAAGAAGCACGAAAGCACCTTCTTGGAATTGGTCCAAGCCTTAGATGCCCAAGTTCCAGTGGAACGCATGCGTATTTCAAGTATTGAACCGAACTTGCTGCGCGACGAAATCATCACTTTTACTGCAAACAGCCAAAAATTCGTTCCTCACTTCCACCTCCCCCTACAGAGCGGTTCAGATACCATTTTAAAGCTCATGAAACGTCGATACATGACCGCACTATATCGCAAACGTGTAGCAGCCGTTAAAGCCGCCAATCCAGATACCTGTATTGGTGTGGATGTCATTGTAGGGTTTCCTGGAGAAACGGATGAATTGTTTGCAGAAACATACAATTTACTGAATGAACTCAACATCAGTTACTTGCATGTGTTTACCTACAGCGAACGTGAAAACACTCTGGCGGCAAACATGGACGGGGTCGTGCCTATCCCTGAGCGCAAGCGCCGCAATAAAATGCTCCGTATTCTAAGCGAAAAGAAAAAACGCGCCTTTTACGAAAGCCAATTAGGCCAAGTTCGCCCAGTACTATTCGAAGCCGAAAATAAGGAAGGTTTCATGTTGGGGTACACCGATAATTATGTGCGTGTAAAGACCTATTGGAATCCACAATTGGCAAATACCACTAAATCATTGAAATTAAATGACATAGGTCCGGATGGAATTGTTATCTTAGTGATACCTAAACACGCCGAACATGTCACTGATTTTTCTAGAATTTAGACCGCTTTGCAGCGAAAAAGAGTTCTCCCGACACTGGAGAAGTCTTCGTAGCCGCCATCAAAAAGAAGGCCTTATCCTGCAGAGCGATCTTTTCAAAGTAAGAGAAGGACTGTTCTTTGGCCAAGTTGAATTTGAAGAAGCACAAAGATCCAATGTGCTGTCTTACTATGACTCTAAAGAGTCGCAATCCGACACTTTACAAGGTATGTGTAAGAGTATACGAATGATCTATACCGCAATAAGAGTACAATGATCGACCTTCCTAACCTACGCCCCCAGGTTGAAGATATTGCCCGTACAGCGGGTCACTTTTTAAGAACACAACAAGCCTCCTTCTCTCAGGAGCGCGTATCACTCAAAAGTCTGAATGCCTTAGTGAGTGATGTAGATAAAAATGCTGAAGAGCTCTTAGTCTCCGCACTCCGAAATCTTATGCCTGAGGCCGGCTTCCTCACCGAAGAAGGCACAGTAAGCCAAAACACCAACACAGATTACTATTGGGTCATCGATCCTCTCGACGGCACGACTAACTTCGTACATGGCCTTCCCATATTCAGCGTAAGCATTGCCTTGATGTACCGAGACGAACCCGTTCTGGGCGTGGTCTATGAAGTAGGCATGGACGAATGCTTTAGTGCGATAAAGGGCGGTGGCACCACCTTGAATGGGAGTCCAGTCCATACTTCAACGACGGCGGAACTCAAAGATTCCTTACTTGCAACGGGCTTCCCCTATTACGATTTCTCAGGTGTAGCGGGATTTCAAAAGACGTTGGAGTACTTCTATCCTCGAACACGCGGTATACGCCGTATTGGCACGGCAGCCGTCGACCTTGCTTACACCGCCTGTGGACGCTTTGAGGGGTATTTCGAATACGGATTAAGCCCCTGGGATGTAGCGGCAGGCATCTTATTGGTGCGTGAAGCAGGAGGTCAAGTTTGTGATTACCAAGGAGGTAATGCTCCTATTGATTCAAAAAGCATCATTGCAACGAACAAAGGCGTCTTTGGCGATGTTCTAAAAGTAATACAACACAACATTGGCAATGACTGAAGCTCGCGTATGGGTCCTTCCAGAAATGGGGGCCGATTCTCGTATTTACCGACACTTTTCTTTCCCTTGGCAGGCCACCTATCTAGAGTGGATCATGCCCAAGGAACATGAATCTGTCGCCTCATATGCCGACCGCATGTTGGACCCGCACCCCATAGGTGAGAATGATTTGTTATTTGGCTTTAGCTTGGGAGGTATCATCGCCCAAGAGTGGGCCTCGCGAAACAAAGTTCAGCGTGTCGTCATTTTAAACTCTGTTCATTACCAGACACCGCTGCGTCCTTTATTCGGTCGTCTCGCCAAAACCGGAATGCTGAAGTGGGCTCCCAACGGTAGCATTCGTCCGTTCATTTTTTTCATGGCTAGATTGAACAGCCGTCCGCAGGCGGAATTGGACCATGTTCTTGAAATGATGGAACAATTCCCTTGCGCATACTACAGGTGGGTATTACAGGCTGTACTGAATTGGGAGCGACCAGCACCGCTGTGTCCTGTGGATAGCATTAGAGGCGATCACGATGTCGTATTCCCGTTTGAAAACCAAAAAGCTGATCACGATTGGGTGCTTCCAGATGCTGCACACTTAAGTTTTCAAACACATACCGCTCAAATTGCAAAGTTGTTGAAAGAAGGTGTCGATCCTTTACTTTCCTAAACTTATCCGTGTATTTTTGAATACATGAAATTTATCCCAACTGCCATTCCAGACTTATTCGAGATCGACCCCCAAGTTTTCGGAGATCGTCGAGGTTATTTCTTTGAAAGCTATAACTCTGATGCTTTTGTTCGTGAAGGAATTCATCTTGAATTCAAGCAGGATAACGAAAGTAATTCTAATGCGGGAGTGCTTCGTGGCTTACACTTCCAACACCCACCAAAGGCTCAAGGAAAATTGGTCCGAGTACAACGCGGTAGTGTTCTAGATGTTGCTGTAGACCTGCGTATGGGATCCCCAACCTATGGTCAATACCATAAAGTTATCTTGAGTGGTCAGAATAAAAAAATGTTATGGATTCCCGTTGGCTTTGCACACGGTTTCCTTACTCTAGAAGATGATACAATCTTTTTATACAAGTGTACGGATACCTACAGCCCTGAACTTGAAGGCAGCATATATTGGAAGGACAGCATGCTCAACATAGATTGGGGAATTACCGATCCTCAACTCAGTGAAAAAGATTTAACCGCACCCAGTTTTAATAATTTTAATTCGCCCTTTGAATATGAGCAATAGATGGTATTTGCTATTTGTAGCGTTAACAGCAGGTTGTTTAATTGTTGTTCTATTCCCTAATGCCACTAACGACGAGCCTCATCCCGTTGAAGTCAATCCCAGTACGGTTAAGCCCTTTACTATTCCGTCTGACCTTGATTTTGCCGGTGAGACCATGCCCTTAGATCGATTAGACGTTCAAGAAAGACTGGATAGAGAAATATTGGTTAATACCTATTGGCAAAGCAATAATTTGCTCATGCTCAAACGATCCGTTAAATTCTTTCCAATCATCGAACCCATTTTAGAAAAAAACGGAATTCCAGAAGATTTCAAATACTTAGCACTCATAGAAAGTGGTCTCCAGAATGTAGTCAGTCCTGCCGGAGCATCTGGATACTGGCAAATCATGAAAACTACAGGCACCGAAAATGGCTTAACCGTTAACAGCGAAATTGACGAAAGATACCACATCGTAAGGTCTACAGAAGTTGCATGTAAATACTTGAAAGAAGCCTATGAGCGCTTTGGAAATTGGACCCTTGCAGCAGCCTCATACAATATGGGGATGGGAGGTACAGAAAGAAAATTACAAGAACAAAATGTTGATTCTTACTATGATCTTTTGTTAAATGCTGAAACCGCCCGCTACGTATACCGAATTGCAGCTGTAAAGCATATTCATGAAAACTTATCAGATTTTGGTTATGTTTTTCATCAAGACCAAGGCTACCATCTACCTGCATTCGATACGTTAAAAGTTGAGGGGCCTGTTGAGAGTTGGGTAAAATGGTCTCAAGAGCATGGTGCCACTTATAAGATTTTACGAGAATACAATCCATGGATTCGAACTGATCAATGGACAAAAAACACCTCAGGACAGTCGATCTCTATTTGGTTGCCAAAAAAATAATGAGCGAAAATATTGAGGTATACGGTGCGCGATCTCACAACTTGCGCAATATAGACGTGGAAATTCCACGCAATTCCCTCGTGGTCATTACCGGTCTTAGTGGCTCAGGCAAAAGCTCGCTCGCCTTCAATACCATCTACGCAGAAGGACAGCGTCGTTATATGGAGACGTTCAGTGCCTATGCACGTCAGTTTCTTGGCAACATGGAACGTCCAGATGTCGATAAAATTGAGGGGCTTTCCCCCGTCATTGCCATTGAGCAAAAAACTACTTCCAGAAACCCACGTTCAACTGTAGGCACGGTCACAGAACTCAGTGATTTCTTACGTCTATTGTACGCACGCACCTCGACCGCTTATTCCTATAAGACTGGCGAAGCCATGATCAGCTATACGGACGCACAGATTGTCGAGTTGATCTCTGAGCGTTTTGTGGGCAAGCGCGTGGCCGTTCTAGCGCCAGTGGTAAGGGCCAGAAAGGGACATTACCGCGAATTGTTCGAACAGATCGTTCGCATGGGGTTCATTCGAGCGCGAGTAGATGGTGAGGTTGTAGAAGTGAGCAGCGGATACAGACTAGACCGTTACAAAACACATGATATTGAAATCGTGGTAGACCGCATTCGTGTGGCCGCCACGGCAGAGTCCCGCATAGCACAGAGCGTGGAAACTGCGATGGCACACGGCAAGGGCACCATTGCAGTATTGGATTTAGACAGCAATGAATTAGCCTATTTCTCCAGGCAGTTGATGTGTCCTACGACTGGCATCGCCTATCAAGAACCCGAGCCCAATACCTTCTCGTTCAACAGTCCAAAAGGCGCCTGTCCACGATGCGACGGATTAGGCACTACAAAGGAGGTAAATCTCAGTAAGATCATTCCAGATCCCGCCGTTTCCATCCGTAAAGGTGGCATCACCCCTATCGGGGAGTACAAGAAGAATTGGATGTTTAACCAGCTGGAGATCATCGCGCTCAAGCATGGGTTCTCCTTAGACGACGCCATTTCAAAAATCCCCGAGGCCGCCATGGATATCATCATGAACGGCTCAAACGAGGTCATGACGGTGGAGCATAAAGCCATTGGAGTAACAAAAGAATACAAGCTGAATTTCGAAGGCATTACAAACTTCATCGAGAACCAAAGTCGCGAAAGTAAGAGTCGCTCCATAAAGCGTTGGGCAGACGATTACATGGACGATGTGACTTGCAGCATTTGTGGCGGGGCAAGATTGCGCAAGGAGAGTTTACACTTTAAAATAGGCGGCAAAAGTATTGCCGATATAAGTACCCAAAGTCTCACTGCCTTTGGACAGTGGGTAGATGCACTAGTAGGCACCTACAGTGCCAAGGAATGGATCATTGCCGAGGAGATCGTTAAAGAACTTAAGGCAAGAAGCCAATTCCTTTTGGACGTCGGCCTTGGCTACCTCAACCTCAACCGAAGCGCACGAAGCCTTAGCGGTGGTGAAGCGCAGCGTATACGCTTGGCTACTCAGATCGGATCACAACTAGTCAATGTATTATACATCCTAGATGAGCCTTCAATTGGGCTGCACCAGCGCGATAATGCCAGATTGATTCAATCCTTACAACAACTGCGAGACATTGGCAACAGTGTGCTGGTGGTCGAACATGACAAGGACATGATTGAAACGGCAGATCACATTTTGGATATTGGTCCAAAAGCAGGACTGCACGGTGGTGCCATCGTGGCGCAAGGAAAACTCAAAGATATTCAGGCCTCCAATAGCCTCACTGCTCAATACCTCAACGGAAAGAAGTCCATCCCCGTACCAGCCGAAAGACGCCAGCCCACAGGGAGCATTCAATTGTTTGGGGCAAATGGCAATAATCTACAAAATGTAGACCTTGAGATTCCATTAGGCGTATTGACCTGTGTTACGGGGGTAAGTGGCAGTGGAAAATCTACACTAATCAACGGTACGCTCTACCCAATTTTAAATGCTGCCATATTCCGAGCACTGAATAAACCTCAGCCGTACGAGCGCATTGAGGGCATTGAGCAGATTGATAAGATTATTGATATCGATCAAAGCCCTATTGGCCGGACACCGCGCTCCAACCCCGCTACCTACACCGGTGTTTGGTCGGAGATTAGGCAGTTGTTTGCGGGGCTGCCAGAGAGTAAGGTCCGGGGCTATAAGCCGGGGCGCTTCTCTTTTAACGTAAAAGGCGGTCGCTGTGAGACTTGTGAAGGGGCCGGTTTGAGAACCATCGAAATGAATTTCCTCCCCGACGTGTATGTGCATTGCGAGACTTGTCAAGGAAAGCGCTTCAATCGTGAAACCTTGGAGGTGCGCTATAAGGGTAAGAGTATTTCGGATGTGTTGGACATGAGTATTGAAGATGCCTTGGCATTCTTCGAACATGTGCCAAAAATTCATCAGAAATTAAGCACACTCGTTGATGTTGGTCTGGGATATATCAGATTAGGCCAGCCTAGTACTACGCTTAGTGGTGGAGAGGCGCAGCGCGTAAAATTGGCCACAGAGCTTAGTAAGAAAGATACTGGGAATACGTTATACATCTTGGATGAGCCCACCACTGGGCTGCACTTTGAGGATGTACGCGTGCTGATGGAAGTCATACAGCGTTTGGTAAGCCAAGGCAATAGCATCATCATTATCGAGCACAATATGGACGTGATCAAGCAAGCGGATCATATTGTGGACCTAGGACCGGAGGGCGGCTCTGGAGGAGGTCGAATCGTGGCAACGGGTACTCCGGAAAAAGTAGCGCAACATCCTGAAAGTATTACAGGCCAATTTCTTAAATTAGAATTGGAACTATAACCTAAATCAGATCTTATGAACCACCAACCGCGCAAGTCCTGGACAGAAATCCAGAGCCATAATAGCTGGGGATTGTTCAAAGTCATGGCAGAGTTTGTCCACGGCTACGAAAACCTCAGCCGTATCGGACCCAGTGTCAGTATCTTTGGCAGCGCCCGCACAGATAAAACCGAACCCCAATACCTTCAAGCAGCAGAAGACATTGCTTTTAAACTTGCACAACGCGGCTTTGGGGTGATCACTGGAGGCGGTCCTGGTATTATGGAGGCCGCAAACCGCGGCGCCCAAAAGGGCAAAGGACCTTCGGTCGGTTTGAACATCGATCTGCCCTTCGAACAGAGCTCCAACCCCCACATTGACCACGACAAGAACCTCAACTTTGATTATTTCTTCGCACGTAAGGTCATGTTCATCAAATACAGCCAAGCCTTTGTGGTCATGCCAGGCGGATTTGGCACCTTGGATGAATTATTCGAAGCCGTCACCTTGATTCAAACTGGGAAAATCGACCGATTCCCCATGATCCTCGTCGGCAAAGACTTCTGGGCCGGACTCAAAGATTGGGTTGAAAACACCTTAAAGGCAACGGGTAAGATTTCTCCCAACGATACAGACCTACTCCATCTGGTAGATACACCAGAGGAAGTACTCACCATCATAGAAGACTTCTACCGAGAAAAGGGATATACGACGAATTTCTAAGGCAACAAGAGCAATGGGAAGCGACGGAATCCGTAATTCCCGTCCAATGCAAGAATGTAATGACCGTGCGGCAGTTGTGGCAATTCAACACTGCTGCCCATGGTTTTACCTTCATAGACCTTCACACCAGTGGTGTTGTATAAGGCAAACGTTGCATCCTTCACCCCATTTAAGGTGAATTGTCCTTGGCTAGGATTCGGCTGAATCACAATAGGTGCTTCGGCTTCTTCGCCAATGCCGACATTATTGACATTAAGCAAAGCTACTCTGACTGTATCGAAAATCCCTCCTTGCCACTGGTATTGCTGGCGATGCGTCACGAATCCAGGCATGCTTACTATCAAGCTATCTTGCACCTGTAACGGCGTACCAATGTCCGCCAGGCCGTCAATGTTGCTCTCCACGATTTTCCCTAGCTTATCAAAGGAAATGTTGACGTTGCTCATCGGTGCTTTGGTGATACTATCGTACACCACAACGTGCAATCTTGAAGCCTCCACATAGGTGGGCTCTAAAACCCACAAGCCTTCTTCAATGTCGGAACAAATGATCAGGTCAGATTCGAAATAAGGATATGCACCCCAATTCCCATAAAAACCACCACCCGAGAAATTTGGAGAGGTATCAAAGTACCCTACTTCCACGAGTAATTCAGGATATTTCGCATCTACAATCTGGACGCCCGAAGTATAATAAGAGGTCACCACCCATTGACCACGTACATGGGCATTGTGCGGAATGACTCCCGTATCCAGAGAGGATTGAATGCGGTCAAGCTCAGTGATGTTATTCAAATCACTTACATCGTAGGCACTTAAGAAAGCACCTCCCACCTCGTCCGTACAGAACAGAGTATTGTTATCGTCTGAAATCCAAGTATTGTGCGTGAAGGAATTCGGCGTACCGTGCGTCGCCAAGGTCACTGAAGAATCCTTTTGGGTCACATCCACGACTACGAATTTTCCGGTATAGACCGCTGAACCCCATAGGGTATCTCCACGTACCATTCCGTCGTGGAAATAGTAATCGTCATAAATGCCCACCACCGTTGGGTTCCAAGGATCGCTATTCAAATCCAAAATCAATGCACCACCATTGCCAATGTTTGCACCAAATAAATAGCAATAGCCGTTCTCATCAATATACAGGTTATGCGCTGTCTTCAGCGTATCCCAAACCCCAGTAGGATACTCTACTGCGTAATTGATGTTTTTATAAGTAGGAACAGGATTATCCACGCTGTCCATATCAATAATGAGCAACCCATGCTCCGGAATTTGGTTCCAAGCATAGGGACTATCATGGGTTACGTAGGCATAATGACCCCACGTTTTCAAATCACGCCAAATGCTATATGGACCTTGAACAAACTGCTTTTTCACGGGCGCAGTCGCTACACTAATGTCCACAATACTTACCCCTGCTGTGGTTCCCACCAAGGCATACTCCGTGCCACTGGCCGAATCTGTATATCCCCAGATATCATTGTTATCGTTCAAGTAAGTCAAATGACTCTTTTGAACCATGTTGAAACTCTGTTGGGCACTAGCGCTCATACAGATTAGGAAACTTAGGCTGAGGAGTAGGTATTTCATGTTAAAAATCTAAAGTGATCTGTGGCGCTTCATCGTCCGCACTATAAGAACCCTTGTTTTGCTGTGGAGGTTCAGGTTTAGGGACCGATTCTTTTATTACCGCTTTCTTCTCCACCTCAACAGTGGGCTTAGGCTGGCCTGTTGAAGGCTCGGCCTCTTGAACTTGTGCCTCTGGCTTCTCGACACTAGGTCCGGCAGGGGCGATATCCGGCAGCTCCTCTACAGCCACTTCGGGCTCATCTAGGGGCTCCAAGCCCACAATCTTATTCAAGGTATCGGTGGTCAGCTGGTTTCCTTTCGCCTTGATGCCTTTGACCGAAATGAAATCGCTCAACAATACTTCCTCCGGATTTTTATCGACACCTTTTTGTTTACGGTATACCATCTCAATCCTCGGTAAAGACGCATTGCTCAGATATACCAACTCACTTTTCGGATGTGCGGTGATAATGTTTTCTTCCTTATCTCCACCTTCCCAAAGGAATCGTTTGACAAAGTAACGGCCCTTCTCACCGTCAAAATACACAGCACTCAACGGGCGATCCACTTCCAATTTTTCCAAGTAGATCATATCCGGATCAAAATGCAGGGTGAGCTCCGGTACCACCACCTTCAATGCGCCATTTTTCTCTGCGATCAGGATTCGGTCCTCCCCTTTAAAGGAGCCGATCAATCTTCCGCGCTCATCGCTGTTCAATCGCTGGACTGTATCGTCGAACCACACTTTGCGTGCTTCAAGTGTACTTTCTCCGCGCTCTTTTAGCTCAACACGCTTCACAGGGAATTTCGTAGCGATATTTCCTTTGGAACCGCGTCCCTTCACCGCGATTTCCGCGAAGTCGAGGTCGAATTTGAGCTTTTTAAGCTTGGCCAATTGCCTCAAGAGCATCGTCACAACCTCAGCTTCCCCGTTCGGGTTTGCCGTGAAGTACAGCAGCTTTGAGCCCTTATTACCTTGCGTAATATCGTATTCGCGATCTCGAGTAATACTAGTGACGCTGAAGCGCTTGACGTAGCTCACCTTCGAGCTTCCATCAAAGTATATGGCATTATAGACCGTTCGATCGTCGCCCTTCTTCCACACCGCTACATACTCGATGTCTTTTCCAAAGAAGGCTTTATCCTTCACCTTACTCACACTGAACTTACCGTCTTTGCGGAACACGATGATGTCGTCGATATCCGAACAATCACAAACGTATTCGTCGCGCTTCATGCCGTACCCCACGAAACCTTCCTCGCGGTTCACATACAACTTCTGGTTGCGGATGACCACTTTCGCAGCTTCCACGCTATCGAATGTGGCGATTTCAGTTTTTCGCTCGCGGCCTTTTCCAAATTTTTCCTTGAGGTCTTTGAAGTAGTTGATCGCGAACTCCGTCAAGTGCGCCAAATCGTGCTTCACAGCATCAATCTTGCCTTCAAGTTCAAGAATCTTATCATTGGCCTTATCGCTGTCGAACTTAGAGATGCGTTTGATCTTGATTTCGGTCAATCGCACGATATCCTCATCTGTAACCTCACGCATGAGGTGTTTGATGTGTGGGGTAAGCCCTTTGCGGATGAACTCGATGACTTGTTCCCAAGTCTCGGCCTCCTCAATATCACGATAAATCTTATTCTCAATGAAAATACGTTCGAGCGAAGCAAAGTGCCATTGCTCTTGTAGTTCCGATAATTTGATTTCTAATTCCGCCTTGAGCACCTCACGAGTGGCGATGGTGCTGCGCTTCAACACCTCACGAACCCCTATAAAGAGCGGAGTATCTTGGTGGATGCTACACGCCAAAGGCGCAATGCTCACCTCACAGTTTGTGAAGGCGTACAAGGCATCGATCGTCTTATCTGGGCTAATCCCTGCTGGCAAATGCACTAAAATCTCTACATTCTCAGCTGTGTTGTCCTCGATCTTTTTGATTTTAATCTTGCCCTTATCGTTGGCCTTCAGAATGCTGTCGATCAAACTCTGCGTCGTCGTGCTGTATGGAATCTCCGTGATGACCAGGGTATTCTTATCGAGTTGTGAAATGCGCGCACGTACTCGGACCCTAGAACCGCGCTCCCCATCATTGTAGTTGGAGAAATCTGCAATACCTCCTGTTGGAAAATCTGGAAAGAGTTTAAAACTCTTTTCCTGCAACACCTTGATAGACGCATCGATGAGCTCGAGGAAGTTGTGAGGCAAAATCTTCGTACTCAAACCCACAGCGATTCCTTCCACCCCCATCGCTAGGAGCATAGGGAACTTCATGGGCAAATGTAGCGGTTCGTTCGCACGACCGTCATAAGACAATTGCCATTCCGTAACTTTCGGGCTGTACGCCACGTGAAGGGCAAACTTGGTCAAACGTGCCTCGATGTAACGAGATGCCGCTGCACCATCACCTGTTAAAATATTCCCCCAGTTCCCCTGACAGTCGATCAGGAGGTTTTTCTGACCCATCTGCACCAAGGCATCCCCAATGGAGGCATCCCCGTGCGGGTGAAATCGCATGGTCTGGCCGATAATGTTGGCTACCTTATGGAAGCGACCGTCGTCCATCTCCTTCATGGCGTGGAGCAAGCGACGCTGCACCGGCTTCAAACCATCGTTCAAGGCAGGAACGGCGCGCTCCAAAATCACATAGGAGGCGTAATCAAGAAAATAATCTTCATACATACCACTTACGCGAGTGATACGTGTACCTTCTTCTTCCTGGGTTATTTCAGGGGTCAATTCAGGATCGAAATCTTCGGGGCTTTGAATGTCGTCACTCATCAGTTCAGCAATTCCTCTTCAAGGTTTTTCTCTACGCGCAGGTTATCTATGATGAACTCTTGACGTTTCGGGGTATTTTTCCCCATGTAGAATTCCAACAAATCGTCGGACGTATAATCTTTACTAATCATTACAGGCTCTAGGCGGATGTCCTCACCAATGAAGTATTTGAACTCATCAGGTGAAATTTCACCCAATCCCTTAAAGCGCGTGATCTCAGGGCGCGGTCCTAGATCCGAAATGGCCGTATGCTTCTCTTCCGGCGTATAGCAGTAGCGCGTTTCCTTTTTGTTTCTCACGCGGAACAGCGGCGTTTGAAGGATATACAGGTGCCCTTCTCGGACCAATTCTGGGAAGAACTGCAAGAAGAATGTGATGAGGAGCAGACGAATGTGCATCCCATCGACATCCGCATCCGTGGCGATCACAACATTGTTGTATCTCAAATCATCCAAACCGTCCTCGATGTTCAAGGCCGCCTGCAGCAAGTTGAATTCCTCGTTTTCATAGACCACTTTCTTACTCAATCCATAGCTGTTCAGAGGCTTCCCTTTCAATGAGAATACCGCCTGTGTATTCACGTCGCGGCTCTTAGTGATTGAACCAGATGCACTATCTCCCTCGGTTATAAATAAGGTGGTTTCCAAGCGACGGTCCTCTTTTCCGGGCTTCGCATCATTCAAGTGGGCACGACAATCACGCAATTTCTTGTTATGGAGCGAAGCCTTTTTGGCACGTTCTCGGGCCAATTTTCTAATGCCCTGTAAATCCTTACGCTCGCGTTCGGCTCGCTGAATTTTCTTCAGGATGATCTCCGCCACCTGCGGATTGCGGTGCAAGTAATTATCCAAGTGCTCTTTGAGGAAATTCCCCACAAAGGTTCTCACATGAACCTCACCAGGGGCCATCTCCAAAGATCCTAATTTTGTTTTCGTTTGCGACTCAAAAACCGGTTCGATAACCTTAATCGAAATGGCTGCAATAACACAAGCACGAATATCTGCCGCATCAAAGTTCTTGTTGTAGAAGTCGCGCATTACGTTCACAATACCCTCGCGGAGCGCATTTTGATGCGTACCCCCTTGCGTAGTGTGCTGTCCGTTCACGAAGCTGTAGTACTGCTCACCTTGCATGCGTTCATTGTGCGTCAAAGCAATCTCAATATCCTCCCCTTTCAAGTGAATGATATCGTGTAAGGTATTCCCGTCTAGGTTGTCCTGGAGCAAGTCTTTCAACCCATTCTCAGAATAGAATTTCTCGCCGTTCAGATACAGAGTCAACCCTGGATTGAGGTAGGCGTAATTCCACATCATCTTCTCCACATACTCAATCATAAAGCGGTAGTTGTGGAAAATATTTGGATCCGGACGGAACGTTATTTTCGTCCCTTTACGCTGGCTGCTTTCCTCGATGGCATCATCTTCGGTAAGCTTTCCGTTTTCAAACTTGGCTCGTTTGGTTTTGCCGTCGCGATAGGCCTGCACTGTGAACTCTGTACTCAAGGCATTGACTGCCTTGGCACCTACCCCATTCAGACCGACAGATTTCTTGAAGGCTTTGCTGTCGTATTTGGCACCAGTATTGATTTTAGATACCACATCCACCACCTTACCGAGAGGAATCCCACGACCGTAGTCGCGCACAATAACCTGACCGTCTTGGATTTTTACTTCGATGGTCTTTCCTGCTCCCATGACGAATTCGTCAATGGAGTTGTCCAAAACCTCTTTGAGGAGGATATAAATCCCATCGTCAGGACTCTTTCCATCGCCCAATTTTCCAATGTACATCCCCGGGCGCAGACGGATGTGCTCGTCCCACTCTAAGGACCGGATATTATCCTCGGTATATTGTGCCTCTTGTGCCATAAAATTTCTTGGAATTCAAAGAATCCAATTTAACAAGAGGGGCCCGATTTTACGCGGTGTACAAGCCGAATCTATGCACAGGTTTTACACATTAAAACGGAAGTGCATTACATCGCCGTCATGAACGATGTATTCCTTCCCTTCCACGCGCATCTTACCTGCCTCTTTTACAGCGCTTTCGCTGCCTAATTGGTCGTAATCTGAATAGCTGATGACCTCAGCACGAATGAATCCTTTTTCGAAATCGCTGTGAATAACTCCTGCCGCCTGTGGCGCAGTCATGCCTTTCTTGATGGTCCAAGCGCGAACTTCCTTCACACCAGCCGTAAAATAGGTCTGCAAATTGAGCAATTCATAAGCCGCGCGAATCACGCGATTTACGCCGGCATCTTCTAGGCCCAATTCCTCCAGGAACATCTGCTTCTCCTCGTACGTTTCGAGTTCGGCAATATCAGATTCAGTGCTCACAGCAATATGAATACATCCCGCACCCTCTTCCGTTGCCATAGTTTGTACTGCTTCGACGTGGGCATTTCCCGTCTTCGCAGAGCTCTCGTCCACGTTACACAAGTACAAAACCGGCTTATCGGTCAGGAGTTGCATTTCTTTCAATAACAATGTTTCACGGTCGTTTCTGTCGAAGCCGCGAACGTTTTGTCCTTCCTCCACATATTGGACCAAACGCTCCAAAGACTCTACA
>JAKMGS010000019.1 GCA_022424815.1 Schleiferiaceae bacterium
GCTGAGGTCCATTCCTAGCGTATCTAGAATGCCGCGTACGTGATCGGCAATGATGGCAATTTTTTCCTCATTGCTCTTGTCGAACGCATCCTCGCGCAAGGGAGTCTCTGCAGCGAAACTCTCGTGTGCATCGCCAATCTCTTCGGCCAATAAAGCTTGTAGGTCTTTAGACATAGGGTCCAATTCTCTTCTTAATTAGGGGCGGCAAAGGTATGAACTATTAATCCCAAAACGGTACTCCTTGTTCAACAGCTTTTGCCTCTAATACTTCCAATGCCTCATCGATTTCGGCCAATGCTTTTTCTGCATCAGCCAACATGGACTCCGCATCTTCTTTGAGTTGCTTCATCGTACCGGTCGGTACGCCGCGGTGATTGAAGGCACCCCAAGCCAGTAGTCCAACAGCATCTTGTGCCGATGGTGCGGATTCAAATTCACGTTTGCTTCTCGTAGCATCACCCTTTAAAAGCACTTCAACCTCCTTGAGCTGTACGTCTAAAGAGCGTGCAGTACCTAGATCCTCTACAGCGGTTCCAGGCGTGTTGCGAAGACCAGCGCGTATTTGGCCCAGTTTCTCGTTCAACTCATTAAACTCGGCCATGACCTTATTCATTCTTCTGCTCAATGCATCAACACTTTGGTTGAAGGCCATATCGATACCTTCATAGTCGTAGAGGTGGTTAACTTCAAATTCATTCTTATCTACCAATGTTTCTAAGGAGCCGTTGGTCGAACGGTGCATAGATATATAGTAGGTGCCTGGCATGACAAATGAAGTGCCATAGGCTTCCGTGACGGGTTCCCCGTTTGTTCTAATAGAAGAAGTGCTGCTCATGCGTCCATCCCAAGTATAGCGTTGAATGCCTTTACTGTCGTTTTTTGTGAAACGGGCAACCGGAGTACCACTGCTGTCGGTCACTTCGAACAACAAATACGCCTTCTCTTCCCAATCTTCTTCACGAAGTTGATCCAAGCTAGGGTAATGGGGTAGATTTTCATTGGCTTCTGGACGATTGTCCTTTACTTTAGCCGCACTTGAAGAAGTATTCCATTCAAAGGTAACCCCAACCTTTGGGTTTTTAGCTGTGTAAAATTGCGCTCCCTTGTAATCGACTCCGCCAATGTTGGCGCGGCGGAATAAAAGTCCTGGCTTCGTAGTGAAGAAGGCATTCTCTTGATTCAGCACGTATTCAAGCTCACGGAGCGGGCTGTAATTGTCTAAAACGTAAAATCCGCGTCCAAAGGTGGCCAATACTAAATCATTCTCGCGCTCTTGGATGGCGATATCGCGGACTGCGATGGTCGGCAATCCACTGCCCAATTCCTTCCAGTGCTCACCACCGTCAAGGGTAAACCAAAGGCCAAATTCAGTACCTACGAACAATAGGTTCGGGTTGATATGATCCTCGGCAACGCTATACACAGAGCCTCTAACAGGCAAGTCACTAGCGATGCTTTCCCATGAACGGCCACCGTCGTCACTCTTGAATAAGTACGGCTTAAAATCGCCGTTCTTGTGGTTGTTGAATGCCGCGTAAATTACATTGTCGTCGTGCTGCGATGGCACGATGTCCTGAACATATACCAATGGTAGGTTTAGCGATCCTACTTGGGTTTTAGGTAAAGTATTAAAGTTCTTTACGCTGGTCCAATTCTTACCATCATCTTCCGTCTTCCAAACCAATCCATCGTCTGTTCCGACCCATAAATGCCCAGGCTTGTTCGGGTGCTCTTTCATAGTCACAATGTTGCCATAAATCGAAGTGCTCTTATGCAAAGCCACAGCTTCAGGTCCCCAGTAGCGGTCCATAATTGGTAAGGTGTTACGGTCCAATTGTCTGCTCAAGTCCCCGCTAATAGCCGTCCAGCTATCTCCGCGGTCTGTGCTCTTGAAGACTTTATTCGCCGCGAAGTACAAGGTTTTCTTTTGGTGCTTACTCGCAATAAGCGGGGCATCCCAATTCCATCTATACGCAGGCTCTTTGTATCTGCTTTGTGGCTGAATAGGAGTCTTCTCACCGGTTTGCTTATTGAATCGCACCAACCATCCGTATTGTGCTTGTGCATAAACGATGTTCGGATCGTCTGGATCCGTAGCACTTTCGAAACCATCCCCACCATTGGTCACAAACCAATCACTGTTGATGATTCCGCGAGAGTTGATCGTTTGCGACGGTCCACCCAAGCTATTGTTGTCCTGAGTTCCGCCGTAAATGTTGTAAAACGGCCAATCGTTATCGACGGCCACGCGGTAGAATTGGATCGTAGGAATATTCGCCTTCCAATTCCAGCTACTCATCCCATCCCAAGTTTCGTATAAACCGCCGTCTGTACCGATGTACATGTGGTCCGTATTCGCAGGGTCAATCCACAAGCAGTGGTTGTCCACATGCTTGAATCTCTTTGGAATGCGATTGAAAGTTTTACCTCCATCCGTACTCACTTGCGCATAGGTATCCATGCTGTATACGGTGTTTTCATCTGTAGGGTGGCAAACAAACTCTACGTAGTAATTCCCAGAAGTTTCATGCCCCGATTTCTTACTCCAGCTAGCCCCACGATCTTCAGATCCGTAAGTACCATGCCCTTCAATGGTCGCATACAACTTATCTGGATTAGCTGGCGCAATATCCATTCCGATACGGCCTACATCGCCACCGGGTAAACCGCCACCAAGCTTTTCCCAATTAGCTCCGCCGTCTATACTCTTGTAGATAGCACTTTCTGGCCCACCGCTGAGGTAGGTGTACACGTGGCGACGACGCTGATGAGCCGTGGCGTATAAAGTTTTCGAATCTCTAGGATCCATATGTATTTCGTTGAATCCAGTATGTTCACTAACATATAGAATGCGGGTCCAGTTTTCTCCGCCATCCTTCGTCTCATAAATACCGCGCTCACCCCCTGAACTCCATAAAGGTCCGTAGGCAGCTACGTATATGTGGTTGCCGTCATTCGGGTCGATGGTAATCATGCCGATGTGCTCACTGGTAGACAATCCAACATTTTCCCAAGATTTCCCGCCGTCGCGGCTCACATAGACCCCATCACCGTAGGGGACTGAACGCTGGTTGTTGTTTTCACCCGAACCAACCCAAACGACATTCGAGTTTGTCGGGTCTATAGTAACACACCCTGTGCTGTAGCTTCCTTCCCCGTCGAAAATAGGCTCGAAAGTGGTGCCATTATTGGTCGTCTTCCATACCCCGCCTGAGGCTAAGGCCAAATACAAGGTGCCGGGATGTTCACTATCTACCGCCAGGTCTACAATACGACCTGATGTCGTTGCCGGACCAACATTTCTCCACTTGAACGCGCCCAAGCTGGCGTCAGTCCATACCGTAGCGTCGTCTTTACTTTTACGTTGAGCAAAGCCCTTCTGGGGGAGGCATAATGAGATTAGTAAGACTAGGGCAGTTAAGCGTTTCAACCAAGTATGATTCATAGTGCGATTCTAATGCAGTTCTTATCTCTGCAAAATACGGCAAAAGATGGAAAAGCCCTTAGATTTTCCAAGCTACGCCTGCGACCAAGATAGCTTCTTGCATTTGGTACAAGAATGGATCGCTGTAATCCTTGCTGAATGGATAGTATTGGCTGCGTTGAATACGGCGTTGCCAACCAAATTCTACGGTAGTTTGATCGTTGCGAATGGCGAGTCCTAAGCTGTATCCCATGGCGGCTTGCTGCCCTTTGCGGTAGGAAGGGGAGAATTGCCCTCCGCCTCTTAAAATCAATGGCCCTAAACGCCACTCTGTGCCTAGTGCAAAGAGGTGTTGATTTGAAATGGTGCTATCGATAATTTCGGCGAGGTAGCGCTCGTTTCTGCCTGTGCTCATTGTCCATGAATGAGGAATGAAGGTATGTCCGGCAGTGATGAGACCCGCTCGTCCCATTACCATAGTAGCACCAGTTTGTAGTTTAGGCGCGGTAATGACGCCCCAACTATATTCAGTCCCGTAGCCCTGTGCTGTCATAGCGCTGCTGCTTACCGAAGGACGCGTTGCGCTGAAGGTAGTTTCCCAATCCAAGTTGAAGCCATGAATTTGTGGCAACTCCAATACTGCACCAAGTCGCAGGAATTGAACAGGGCGATAGTACATTCCTACATTACCGCTTATACCCGCGGAGAAATTTGTCCAGCCTTCAGAGGAACTGAAATAATTCAAATCTGAATAGATATTGTAAGTCTCGCGATGCTCTATTTCGACATCCTCGTTGGAAGTAACTAATTGAATGCTTCCACCAAAATACCATTGTGGGCTTTGCTGAAAAGCAGCGCCAAGTGTAATTCTGTTTCGCATCCCTTTTCGGAAATAGTTGTGCGTGTAATCTGTGGAGGTAAGGTCTGCGGTACTTACATACTCCATCTTATCTGGGTCCCAGTCTACGGCATAACACTGGTAGAGCATGTCTTCATAAGGCCCTAGATTGTCTGCTAAAAACTCGGGTGGTGTCCCGTTGGCATAATCAATGATGGGCAGTTGCATACTGTTGGCGTCGCTGGCCTGTATTTTGAATTTTCGCGCATATGCATTGTCTGTGTTGTAGACAAAAAACAAACGCATAGGGCTTTCAGGATCTTTGGATACCCAACCGAAGTTCGGAAGGATGGCTCGGTTCGTGAATCCTCTCAAAAACAAATCATCTTGATCATATATGGTCCGGGTCATTCCACCGGCATTCACACTGAATCCTTGTTGCCTATAAAGTCCAGCAAGGGCGGGATTTAAGGCGATGGCAGTCATGCTGCCGCTAAGGGCGACCGTAGCCGAGGACATGCTGGTAAATCGGGCATCTCCAATGGAAGTAGGTTGATTGAGTTCAAGGAAATAATCCAAGTCTTGGGCGTGCATGTGCATGCCCAGAGTTAATACAACAAATAGAAATTTCAATCTACTCATCGACGTCTCGACCCTCCTGCACCGCTGCTGCCTGAACTACTGCGCCCAGAATTACTCGGGGAGTAGTTTCTTGAACTGTTACCATTGCTGCGAGTGCTTTGTGAAGGTTGTGTCCATGAGCGGTCGTTTACAGATCGGTCAAATGTCTGTGTATTTGTGGGGCGCTCGTAAGTACTTTGGGTAGGCCTTACCCGGTTGGTAGGGCGAGACGAGTTTCCCTTTGGGGTAGTGGGTTCGCTAAGTTGTTGGATGGCACGCAAAGTACGTGCTCCAATACTTTGGTCGGTATCTACAGTTGTACGTCCATTAATGGTACTACCGCCACCACTTCGTCCATATTTAGATGGGCGAGAACCACCATAATTGATACCTGGTCGTGGGGGAGTATTAGTATTACCGGTGTTTACCCAGCCATTATTCCAACCGTATGGATTGTATCCGTAATTGTAGCTGTATGGGTTGTACCCGTACGGATTGTATCCGAAGGGGTTGTAACCATAAGGATTGTACCCATATGGATCGTATCCAAATCCTCCCATTCCTAGAGAGTTGAAGCCCATAGGCATCCAAAAATTACCCCAAGGAGATAACCCCATTTGGCTATTCCAACCAAAAGTGTTCCAGGATCCCATAGAATTTATCGACCAATACGGCGAGTTTATTCGACCGAATCCGTTGGACCAGTAATTCTGAGAGTAGGTGGGGGTATTGGGAAAGTTATAGCCGTTTGCAGTATTCCCTTGCCAGATAGCGTCTAAACTTTCTTCGCCCAATTCTTCTAATCCAGTTCCATTATTTGGGAGGGCAAATAGCGGCAAGGGCAGGGTGGGGTTGTAATAGTTTTCATCCTCGAAATAGTTCTCGGTCAAACTCACAGATGTACCACAAGAAACAAGTAGTAGATAAGAAATGCCGCTAAGTAGGAGAACCTTCTTCATAACTTCAGTAGTTTTGCCGTCTGCAACGAAAGGTACAAAAGTTATACCAAGACCTCTATTATGGGAAAACACTTGACGAAAAGAGCGGAAGACTACTCGAAATGGTACAATGAACTCGTAGTGAAGGCCGATCTGGCTCAGAACTCGGGAGTCCGTGGTTCTATGGTGATTAAGCCTTATGGTTTCGCCATTTGGGAGCGCATCCAAGCGGATTTGGATCGCCGATTCAAACAAACAGGACACATGAATGCGTATTTCCCGCTGTTTATTCCAAAATCATACTTCTCCAAGGAAGCTTCTCACGTGGACGGCTTCGCGAAGGAATGTGCGGTAGTTACTCATTACCGTTTGAAGAATGATCCTGATGGTAAAGGTGTTGTAGTAGACCCGAATGCCAGATTGGAGGAGGAGCTTATCGTACGTCCAACCTCTGAAACTATCATTTGGGATACGTATCGCGATTGGATTCAGAGTTACCGGGATTTACCAATTTTGGTGAATCAATGGGCGAATGTGGTACGTTGGGAAATGCGTACGCGATTGTTCTTGCGCACAGCTGAATTCTTATGGCAAGAGGGACATACGGCACATGCAACAAAGGAAGAGGCTATTCAAGAGGCTGAAACTATGCTAGATGTCTACGCTTCGTTTGTAGAAGAAATCATGGCAATTCCTGTGTTGCGTGGTATCAAAACCGAAGGCGAGCGCTTTGCAGGCGCCTTGGAAACCTATTGTATTGAAGCGTTGATGCAAGACGGTAAAGCATTGCAGGCTGGTACTTCTCACTTCTTGGGGCAGAATTTTGCCAAGGCATTTGATGTGAAGTTCCAAACGAAAGAAGGAACACAAGAGCATGTCTGGGCGACTTCCTGGGGGGTTAGTACCCGATTAATGGGTGCGCTTGTAATGACACACAGTGATGATAATGGTTTGGTATTGCCGCCGAAATTGGCCCCATATCAAGTTGTTATTGTGCCCATTTATAAAGGTCAAGAGCAGTTGGATGCCATCTCAGAAGTGGCAAACGATTTGGTGCAGCAATTGCGTTCTCAAGGGATTACCGTGAAGTTTGACGACCGCGATACACAAAAGCCAGGTTGGAAGTTCAACCAATACGAGCTTCAAGGTGTGCCATTGCGCATTGCCATTGGTCCTAAGGATTTAGAAAAGGGTAGCGTGGAATTAGCCCGAAGAGATACCCTAACTAAACAGTTTGTTTCTCAGGCTGACGTTGCGACTGTTGTTCCAGCCTTGTTGGACGAGATTCAAAACAGCTTGTTTGAGAAAGCATTGAAATTCCGAGAGGAGCGCACACATGTGGCCAATTCTTGGGAAGAGTTCGAAAGGCTGATTAAAGAAAGTGCAGGCTTTGTGTATGCACACTGGGACGGCACTACCGAGACGGAAGATAAAATCAAAGATTTGACGAAAGCGACCATTCGTTGTATTCCTTTGGATAATGAGCAAGTGAAAGGGAAATGCATTCTTTCTGGAAAGCCAAGTAAGCAGCGTGTGGTCTTTGCAAAAGCCTACTAGGCCTTTGTTTAAGGGACGAAAATATTTTCGATTTTTTGATTGAAAGTGTTGTGGAACTGAAAAAGCTCATTACATTTGCACTCCCCAAACAAGAAAAGGGAATGTTCTGGAACATTTTGGCCCGTTCGTCTAGCGGTCCAGGACGCCGCCCTTTCACGGCGGAAACACGGGTTCGATTCCCGTACGGGTCACAAAAACTTAATTAAAAAGACAATGGCAAACCATAAGTCTGCATTAAAGAGAATACGTCAAACAGCCAAGAAGGCTGCGCACAATCGTTACTACCACAAGACGACTCGTAACGCTGTGCGTCGTTTGCGCTCAACCACCGATGCGTCAGAAGCAGCTGAGTTGCTTCCACGTGTAGCTTCTATGTTGGATAAACTTGCAAAACGCAACATCATCCACAAAAAGAAAGCTTCTAATTTGAAGTCTAGCTTAGCCAAGCACGTAGCTGCTCTGTAAGCTTAACTTAAACGGTGTAAAGATAATAGTGACCCGTCTCCGCAGGAGACGGGTTTTTTTGTGCCCTATTGTAAGGTTGGGGTATGGGTAAAAAAAATCCCCGCGAGTGCGAGGATCTTGTATTTGTTTGAAATGACTTACTCCGCGTAGAGCTCGTCAATTTGTTTTTCATACTTAGCAAGGATAGGCTTGCGCTTCACTTTGAATGTAGGAGTCAAACACCCGTTATCTACTGAGAATTCCTCGGTGTCGATGATGATCTTCTTCACCTTTTCCCATTGGCCGAAGCCAGAATTTGCTTTCTCCACATCTTGCCATACGCGATCGCGTACTTGTTTGTTCTGCGCCATTTCTTCAATGGTCGTGTACTTGATATCATGACGCGAACACCATTCCTTTACTCCAGGCTCGTTAAGAATACAGATGGCGGCAGGAAACTTGCGGTTCGAACCAATGACCATACTCTGCTCAATGAGGTGTGAAGCTTTAAGTTCGTTTTCTATTAACTGCGGAGCGATGTACTTACCGCCAGAAGTCTTAAACATTTCCTTCTTTCGATCAGTAATGTGAATAAAACCATCCTCAATAACGCCTATATCACCGGTGTGGAACCACTCCCCAGTCATTACTTCAGCAGTAAGTTCTGGTTGTTTGTAGTACCCCATCATGATATTTGGCCCTTTCGCTAAAATCTCACCGTCTTCGGCAATTTTGGCTTCTACACCATCGATGACTTTACCTACAGATCCAACGCGAATCATTCCTGGTTCTGCGGTGGTGTTTACCGAAATAACCGGAGCGGTTTCAGTCAAACCGTATCCTTCGAGAATTGGCACACCCATTCCTGAGAAGAAGCGTGCCAATCTAGGTTGTAAGGCCGCTGAACCGGAAGCAACCGCCTTTATTTCGGTCATGCCCAAAGCAGCACGAACTTTACTAAAGACTAATTTATCGGCGATGCCTAATTTCCAGTGGTAGAACCCACCATTGGCTTTTTCTGGCTCCCACTGCAAGGCAAGGCTTACAGCCCATTCGAAGATTTTCGTTTTCAATCCGCCGGCAGCTGTTCCATTGGCAACAATACCATCGAAGAACTTCTCTAATAAACGAGGTACTGCTGTGAAAATGGTTGGCTTCGCAAAGTTCAAATCCGCCTTGATGGTTTCAATACTCTCCGCGAAATAAATGGCTGCTCCATTGTACATGTACAAGTATTGGATGAATCGCTCAAAACTGTGACACACGGGCAAGAAACTCAAAGCGCGTGCTTGACCGCGAACCAATCCAGGAATACGTGGCGTTGCGTTGATCACATTTGACATCATGTTTCTATGCGACAACATCACTCCTTTTGGAAGCCCAGTTGTACCGGAAGTATATATGATAGTAGCCAAATCCTCTGGATCCACGGCTGCAGCCATTTTTTCCAATTCTCCTTGGTTGTCCATCGAAGCACCCATGTCGAAAACCTCGTGCCAGTGCGGAATGCCTTCATACTTTTCAAAAGTGTAACACTGCTTCATGTTTGCACATTTAGGCATCGTATTCTTCACTTTTTGATATAGCTCGTCATTGGAAACGAAACAATAAATGCTTTCGCTGTGGTTAAAGATATATTCGTAATCGTCTTCGGTCATGGTTGGATAGATGGGAACGTCTACGGCGCCGATTTGCAATAGTGCGTGGTCCATGATGTTCCATTCACAACGGTTGTTGTGAGAAATAAGCGCGATTTTATCCCCGTGTTTAATCCCGAGAGCCAAAAGAGCGCGGCTTGCCTGATCGACAGCATCGACAAATTCTTTCGTGCTGTACGATTTCCACTCCCCGCCAACTTTAGAAGTCATCATTAACTTCATTGGAATGTGTTCCAATTGGTACCTAGGGATGTCGAATAATCTTGTAGGTTGATTCATGTGTGTTATTTGATAGTGTTAAGCGAAGCCTTAAGATACTAAAATTGTCAGTTAGGCCTTTATTGATCTTCCGTATATAATGACTTACCATTAACTATCGTTCGAATCACCTTAGTATTCTGTCGTAGGGGTGTATCAGGTGCCCATAAATTTTGATTGAGAACGGTGAAGTTTGCACTTTGCCCAACTGAAATTGAACCATAAACATCTTCACCAAAAGCACTGTAAGCAGCGCCGTGGGTCATTGCAGAGATTGCCAATCCGGGACTCACACATTGCTCTGGCAAGAACCCGTTTTCAGGCCAGTGATTTGCATCTTGCCTAGTTGTTGCGGCAAAGAAAGTGGCCAATGGATCGATGTGTTCGATGGGAAAATCGGTCCCAAAGGCGACGCGGTCTCCGGCCGTATTAAAAATTCTTAAATAACTATAGGCATTATGAATGCGTTCATCGCCTAAGCGTTCCTCTGCCCAATACATGTCGCTCGTGGCGTGGGTGGGCTGAACAGAAGCAATGATATTAGGGTGGGTGTAATAGGTACTATCTGCTGGGGTCATGATTTGTGCATGCTCTACTCGGAATCGAAGGTCTTGGTCGTAGGGTAACTCTTGGAAGCTTTCCAGAAGGACGTGATGGGCACTATCTCCGATGGCATGAACGCACAGTTGCCAATTATTCTGCAAACAGCGGTCGCGCAATGCGTTCAGCTCTTCTGGGCTTAGCAAGGGAAGGCCGTAATGATCAGGTAAATCATGGTAAGGATCTCGCAAGAGTGCGCCGCGAGAACCTAAGGCGCCGTCGAGATAAGCTTTGACACTTTTTACTCGTAGTAATGGCTTTTCAATGGGGCCATGGGTTTCGAAATATTGAAGGTCCTCCTCATTATTACTGATCATGGCGTTTACAAATAATTTGAAGCTACCTTCTTGTTGGAGTGAATCCAACAAGAGAATTTGATCTTTTGATAAGCCGGCATCTGTCATGGCGGTGAGTCCGTACTTTACTAGGCTATCTTGGGCCTGTAACAAAGCTGCTCTCCAGAACCTGTTCGATAGCTCAGGAACTTGGACTAAGGATTCTGCATTGTCGACCAATACCCCGTCGATAATAGATCCTCCATCAATCTTTGTATTATTTGTGATGTTGAATTCATCTAGGACGGCTTGATTCACCCAGGCAGCATGACCGTCGATACGAGTCATGTAGATCTTTACTCCTTCGAATCCATCGAGGTCGCTCGCTGTCGGGAATGATTTTTCGGGCCAGTCGTTTTGATCCCATCCACGCCCCACAATCCATATTTCATTTGAATGAGTGTTCAAGTAGGAGGCAATACGCTCTATACATTCTTCTTTCGACTTTGCGCCGACTAGATTTACGGTGCTCAAGGTGCGTGCATATCCGAACAGGTGGCCGTGGGCATCGATAAAACCTGGGTAGAGGTGTTGTCCGTCCAATGAGATTTCTTCTTTTCCCTTAGGGAGTAGGGTGTGCTGCGTAATGTCGATGATTTCTGCAATTCTACCGTCATTGATTCCAATCCAATATTCAGAACTTTCCTGGCCCTTAATGGCTGAAGTAGGATTGTGCAACCTGAAGTCTTTTATGACAACATCGAATTCCTGTGCTGAAACGCAACTGTAAAACGCTGTCAAAGCGAGGAGGTTATAAACAAAAAATCGGCTAAATGTGTGGGAAAGATTGCGCATGGAATTCAAATGTGTTGCTCTAAGAATCCCTAAATTTGCACAAATTCTTTTCAAAAATGAATAGCACATCAGTTGCCACTTTAGAACAAGCCCAAGAAATGGGGCTCCGTCCTGAAGAATTTGATTCGATCAAGGAGATACTCGGACGCACACCAAACTACTTAGAACTAAGTGTTTATGGCGTAATGTGGAGCGAGCACTGTTCCTACAAGAACTCTATAGTTTGGTTGAAAAAATTACCGAAAAAAGGTCCTCACATGCTCGTGGAAGCTGGCGAGGAGAACGCAGGTCTCGTAGATATCGGTGACGGATTGGCATGTGCATTTAAAATTGAATCTCACAACCACCCATCAGCAGTAGAGCCTTATCAAGGTGCTGCTACTGGTGTAGGTGGTATTAATCGCGATATTTTTACCATGGGCGCACGCCCAATCGCTCAGCTCAACTCATTGCGTTTTGGAAAACCTACTGAGGATAGAACGAAGTGGTTGGTCAAAGGGGTGAGCAAGGGTATTGGCGATTATGGAAATAGCTTTGGTATCCCAATTGTTGGCGGTGAAGTATACTTCGATGAATGTTACCACCAAAATCCGTTGGTCAATGCCTTCTCAGCAGGTATTGTTGAAGTGGGTAAGCAGATTTCTGCGACATCAACAGGTGTGGGGAACCCAGTATTTATTGTGGGTTCAGCCACAGGTAAAGATGGTATTCACGGCGCTTCGTTTGCCTCTAAGGATTTGGACGAAGATAGTGCTGACGACATCCCATCTGTACAAGTAGGAGATCCTTTCCAAGAGAAGTTGTTGCTAGAAGCGACCATGGAACTGGCTACGACTGATGCAGTGGTTGGAATGCAGGACATGGGTGCGGCCGGTATCACTTGTTCTTCATGCGAAATGTCTGCCGCTGGCGAACATGGTATGAACATTTGTTTGGACAAGGTGCCTTTGCGACAAGATATGGAAGCGTGGGAAATCTTGTTATCTGAATCTCAAGAGCGCATGCTTGTTGTCGTTGAAAAAGGCAAGGAGCAGGTCGTACTGGATATATTCAAAAAATGGGATCTTGAATGTGAAGAGATCGGTGAGGTCACCGGCGACGGTATTGTAAATTACTACTGGGGCGATGAACTAGTAGGTTCTATTCCTGCAGAAAGTGCGGTCCTAGGTGGCGGTGCTCCTGTATACCATAGAGAATGGTCTGAACCTGCGTATTACCAAGAATACAAGCAATTCAACATTGATAGCATTGTTCAGCCTTCAGATCTGAAAGCGGTTGCAAAGCAGATGGTGGCGTTGCCTAACATTGCCTCTAAACGCTATATCTACGAGCAATATGATAGTATGGTAGGTACTCGTAACATGACTACGAATGCACCTTCCGATGCGGGTGTGGTGAACATTAAAGGTACAAACAAGGCCTTGGCCATGAGCGTGGATTGTAACAGCCGTTACGTGCACGCAGATCCTGAAGTAGGTTGTGCTATAGCAGTAAGCGAAGCGGCACGAAATATTTCTTGTTCAGGAGGTATTCCTTCAGCAGTGACCAATTGTTTAAACTTCGGTAACCCATATAACCCTGAGGTATACTGGCAGTTTGTCGGTTCCATTAAAGGAATGAGTGCTGCATGTGAACGTTTTGAGACTCCGATAACCGGTGGAAACGTGAGCTTCTACAACCAAACACAGATTGGCGATAAAGTAGATCCAGTTTTCCCAACACCAACTATTGGTATGATTGGTGTGGTTGATGACAAGAAGTATGTGATGACCTTGGATTACAAAGCCAAAGGAGACCTCATCTTCATGATTGGATCTAACCACGACGATATTAATTCTTCTCAATACTTGGTGAACATTCACGGCGTAGCGAAGAGTACAACCCCTCACTTCGATTTGGAAGAGGAGTTCGTTAACCAAAAACAACTTCAAATGCTCATTCGCAAAGGCGCAATTAACAGTGCCCATGATGTAAGTGAGGGAGGTTTGTTTGTGGCATTGTTGGAGAAAGGAATGGCCTCGGGTTTAGGATTCGACATCACTCTTCCGGCAGAGTTCCGCAAGGATGCCGTTCTATTCGGTGAAAGCCAAAGCCGCATTTTGGTGACGGTAAGTGAAGATGATAAAGATGCTTTCATCGATTTGATGATGCTGAATGGATGTGATTTCGATTTGTTAGGTCACGTCACTAAAGGCAGCATACGCGTGGATGATGAAGACTGGGGTACCGTTGCCGAATACCAGAACATCTACGACAACGCATTGAGTGATATCCTCACCAAATAAAATTGCGGATTTAAAATTCAGGACGGCTTCTACGAGAGTAGAGGCCGTTTTTTTTTCTTCTAACCAAAATAAAATGAGGCCAATCGGAAAGTGTTGGCGTGCGCTTCAATAATGGTTTTGATTTCCGGACTGTAGCCCCCGCCCATCACTGCGACTACAGGCGTGAGGTACTCTTTGCAGTATTCAAAAACGAGTTCGTCACGGCGTTTGCAACCTTGTAAGGTGAGTCCCATTCGGCCGAGTTTGTCGCCTTCTAAAACGTCCACGCCGCTTTGAAAGAATATGAATTCGGGTTCTACGGTATTGAAGAGCTGCTCCAATGATTCTTCTAAAGTGCTGAGGTAGATTTCGTCGCCAGTGAAATCGTCCAAAGGAATGTCTAGATCGGAGGTTTCCTTGTGGTAGGGATAGTTTTTGGCGCCATGCATGGAAAAGGTATGGATGCGAGGGTCGCCCTGGGCCAGAACGGCGGTGCCGTTGCCTTGATGAACGTCTAGGTCAATGACGAGGATGCGTTCGAGGCCGTGATAGTCGATGAGGTGATGGGCGCCGATGATGATGTCATTCAGGATGCAGAATCCTTCCCCGCGGTCATAGTAGGCATGGTGTGTGCCGCCGGCGACATTGAGTCCAGCGCTTTCATGGGTGAGGGCGTGAACGGCAAGGTCCACCGTGCCTTGACATATCGTGCGCTCCCGGTTGATCAATTGTTGGGATAGGGGGAAGCCAATTTTTCGCTGCGCCTTGCCCGGTAAAGTCAAGTCCTTGAGTTGCAGCCAATATTCGGCGCTATGGGTGCGCAGAATGCGTTCTTCAGGGAGGAGCGTAGGGTGAATGATTTGATCTTCGGTGAGGGTGCCTTCGTACAACAGCTGCTCCGGGAGCAGGCTGTATTTCGCCATGGGAAACCTATGGTTGTCTGGTAAGGGATGATGATAAATGGGTGCCCAGGCGATTTTGATCATGCTACTGCCTCAACACAGCCCCAGCACGTTTGTTCAATTGGTCCAGAATCTTCGAAACCATTTTGTCCACCGCCTTATCGTTTAGCGTTTTGTTGGCGTCTTGGAAGATCATGCCAATCGCATAGCTCTTCTTGTCGCTCGGCAATTTATCCCCTTCGTATACATCGAACAGGAAGGTGTTTTGCAAGAGTCCGCGACCCGTTTGGGTGATGATTTCCTCCAAGTTTTGGTAGGATCCGTTTCGGTCGACCAATAGCGCCACATCACGCCGTACGGATGGGAACTTGGGTAGGTTTTCAAATAGTTTATTGCCTTGCTGTAAGACTAATTGGACACATTGTTCCCAATTAATCGAAGTATGCACTACGGCGCCTTTGCAATCGAAATGCTTCAACACCTTTGGATGTACCATGCCCAGGAATCCAATGGTGCTCTTGCCTGCCTTGATTTCCACGTACTCGCCATAGAGGGAGTGGCTGCCAGTTTTAAAGGTGGCGTTCAGCCCCAATCTATCGAGTAGTGCCTCCATCATTCCCTTCATCCAGAAATAATCGTTGGATTGGGCACCTTGATTCCAATAGTCCGTGGTGGTGTGGCCAGCGGCGAAAAGGTCGAGCTTGGTTTGTTCGTAATACCCGCTGGCCCCTTTGCCGTATGTTTTTCCTCGCTCGAAAAATCTCAAGTTCGGCTGCTGGCGTTTCTGGTTAAAGCTGATGGCTTGCAAACCGCCAAAGAGCAGGTTGGCGCGCATCACATTGAGGTCGAGACTCAGTGGGTTCATCATCTCCACGAGGGAGTCCATGAGTTCGCTTTGAAGTTTTTCATAATCTTCTCCCTTACTCAAGGAATTGTTCATGATTTCGAAGAAGCCATTTCCAGTGAGTTGTTGGAGCACATTCTTTTCTAGTTTTTCTGGACGAGGGTCTAGTGGAGCCACGCTAATTTTCATTTGCGAAGGCACCTCTACCTTGTTGAATCCATAGATCCTCAGGATTTCCTCGGCGATATCTACATCGCGAGTTACGTCCACATGGTAGGTAGGGACGGCGACCTTCCAAGTATCACCATTGACCGCAAGGATTTTAAAGTCCAATTGTTTTAGAATCAAATCCACAGTATCTGTACTGAGTTCTAGTCCAATCAAAGACATGACTTTTTGGAAACTAAAGCTCACTTCTTCCCACGGGAATGAGGCGGGACCTACGAGGTCCACGGGGCTGATTTCAGCACCCGCGAGTTCAGCCAGTAATGATAGGGCGTAAGCATGTGCTTGTGCCGTAATATTTGGGTCTACACCGCGCTCATAGCGGTAGCTGGCATCCGAATTGATGGCGTGACGCTTGGCGGTTTTTCTCACTCGTACGGCGTTGAAATAAGCGCCTTCGAGGTAGACATTTTTAGTGTTATGGCTCACTCCGCTGGTCAATCCGCCCAATACACCAGCGATACAAACAGGCCCTTTGTCGTCGGCGATGATCATATCTGATGGATCCAAAATGCGTTCTACCTCATCCAAGGTGGTGAGGGTTTCGCCGGTCCTAGCAGGACGTACAATCACTGCATTGCCTTGAAGTTGGTCTGCATCAAAGGCATGCAATGGATGACCGAAGGTATGCATGACATAGTTGGTGATATCAACGACGTTGTTTTTCGGGGTTAGGCCGATGGTAGTCAAGCTGTTTCGTAACCACTCGGGGCTTTCCTGTACGGTAATATTGGTGAGGTAGGCACCATAGTAGGCCGGACAACCATCATCTTCCACAGTAAGGGGAATGGGGTTGGTGGCGTTCGTAGAGAATGTGCCGCTCGGGGTGCTTAAGGCTGGGGCCGATTCTCCCGCGGTGATTAACGCCGCACGAAGGTCGCGGGCCACCCCTATGTGTCCCATGGCGTCGGTTCTATTCGGTGTTAAGCCTATTTCAAATACGTGGTCGGATTCTAGAGAGAATACTTCAGCACAGGAAGTACCGGCTTCCCATTTATCTTCTAGCACTAAAATGCCGTCGTGGTCGTTGCCTAATCCTAGTTCGTCTTCTGCACAGATCATTCCCATGCTCACTTCGCCGCGAATTTTACCTTTTTTCAAAGTCAATTCTTCACCGCCCGGGTATAGGGTGGTGCCGACGAGGGCCACAGGTACGGTTTGACCGGCGGCGACGTTTGGCGCACCACAAACGATTTGTAGGGGGTCGCCTTCGCCAACATCTACGGTGGTGATGTGCAATCGATCAGCGTTGGGGTGTTGTTCGCAGGTCAATACTTTGCCTACGACTACTCCGCGGAGTCCGCCTTTAACGGATTCAACTTCTTCAACACCTTCCACTTCAAGGCCAGTATCGGTTAGGATTTCGGCTACTCGCTCAGGGGTGAGGTCTAGGGATAAGTATCGCTTTAACCAACGGTATGAAATCTTCATGCGCGCAAAATTCGAATAAGATTCAAAGGTACACTTTGCCAAGCAAAAGCAAAGGGCAATACACGGCTTTTAAAAGGCAGAAAAGAGTAAGGCGCCGTATAATCCAAACCTGAGGAATCTCACTAGTGTAATCCACACAAAATATTTGAACGGGTATTTGTTCATCCCGCATAGCTGGCAAACAATAGGATAGGGTAGCGGTGTGAGGGCTGCAAGGATAATGAGCAATCCACCGAATCGACGCAGTTGCTCCATCGTATTTTTATGTCTCTCAAGAAACCGTTCTCGAACGACTTTACGCGTTGCCCAGTATCGACCCAAAGAGTAGGAGGCAATTCCTGCACCATAGGATAAAGCCGCCAATAAAAGGAGTGTCCATTTCGGATTGGTGGTTTCATCTGCCCATACGATAAGTAACTCTGGAGAAATGAATCCAATTGAAACTTCGCTTATAAAAAATAAGCTTACCACTCCCATTGGGGATAAAATCTGTGTCACCCACGACATGGCATCATCGAGGTCGATGACAAACACATCGATTAAGTAAAACAGTCCTAAAATGATAATAATGGAGGCACCTAGTTTCAGGAGATTGGAGCGCAAAAAGGTATATCCACCTGTCCGCACCAGTAATTCATGGTAGGATTTTAAAAATTGGGAAATACGTTTTGGCATCTTATGATATTCGGTTCCATCCCCACTGGTGCTTGTACAATGCGGCCCAGTGGTCTTTTATGGTTTGGTTTTCTTTTTGGTTTAGTTGCGGGTCTTCGCGCAATAACTGTTCCACGATATGCCGTGTCCAAGCTAAAAGTGGTCCATCTGTGGTGAGAGAGGCGAGCTTAAAAGGTAATTGGCCACTCTGCCTTGTTCCCATCATGTCTCCGGGACCGCGCAATTGCATGTCCACTTCGGCGATTTCAAACCCATCTTGGGTGCGAACCATGGTTCCCAAACGCGTCTTTGCATCCTCGGTGAGTTTGAAGGAAGAAACTAGCACGCAGTAGCTTTCTTCAGATCCTCGGCCGACGCGTCCGCGCAGCTGGTGCAATTGGCTCAACCCAAAACGCTCGGCATTTTCGATGACCATCACACTGGCATTAGGGACATTCACACCCACCTCAATAACTGTTGTGGCGACGAGAATGTTCGCCTTGCCCTTGGCGAAGCGCTGCATTTCCCCCTCCTTTTCCTCCGCACTCATGCGTCCGTGGACGACCGCGATTTCATACTGCGGACGCGGAAAATCTCTCAGGAGTTGTTCGTAGCCGTCTTGAAGATTTTTAAGGTCCAATTTTTCACTCTCCTCAATCAACGGGAATACCACATAAACTTGGCGACCCTTGGCAATTTCACGTTGCATGAAGCCGTTGAGTTTGAGGCGATTTTTTTCATACAAATGGTGGGTCTGTATGGGTTTTCTTCCCGGCGGCAGCTCGTCGATGGTGCTCACGTCCAAATCCCCATAGATGCTCATAGCCAGGGTGCGCGGGATAGGCGTGGCGGTCATTACCAATACGTGTGGCGGATGTTCGTTTTTCTTCCAAAGCTTGGCGCGTTGTGCCACCCCAAAACGGTGCTGCTCGTCGATGACGGCGAGGCCAATATTGGCAAATTTTACCGTTGGCTCAATAAGGGCATGGGTCCCGATCAATATGGATAGGCTGCCGTCCGCAAGACTTTGGTGAATGGAGGCGCGCTCGGCGGCGGTGGAGCTTCCGGTGAGCAGGGCGATGGAAATGCCTGCTGGGGCACACAATTCCTTGAGGCCTTCGTAATGTTGGGTGGCCAGGATTTCTGTAGGCGCCATCAAGGCCGCTTGGTACCCATTGTCTATGGCCAATAACATGGCCAACAGTGCCACGATGGTTTTACCGCTGCCCACATCGCCTTGCACTAGTCTGTTCATCTG
>JAKMGS010000020.1:0-14035 GCA_022424815.1 Schleiferiaceae bacterium
GTGTGGCGCTGCGATCAAGACGGTATTGCGTGCCGCAGTGATTTGCTCTTTGGTGGCGTCTAAGGTCCAGCCAGTCAGCCAGAAAACGAGTTTTGCGATGAGGTATTTCATTCTACCTTGGGTTCAGGGTCCAAAGATATTGCGCCAAACCAGTTCTCAGGAAAGCCAACGAGATAAACTTTCATTGTTGCTCGGGTCATTGCTGTATAGAGCCATTTAAAATAGATCGGGGAGGGGCCATCTGGGAGATAGGGGTGCTCAATCACAACGTTTTCCCATTGTCCGCCCTGACTTTTATGACATGTGATGACGTAGCTGAACTTGATTTGAAGCGCGTTGAAATAAGGGTCATTCTTGATGGCTTCATAACGGCGACCTTTACTCGTGTACCGGGCGTACTTCACGTTCATTTGCTCGTACAGCGCGTTGTTTTGGGCAGCCCTTAGGGCTGGGCCATCACTCATGAGTGTACTTAGGTTACACATCACATCTATGGCTTCTTGCTCCGGGTAGTCGAGGAAGGCGACGGTGGCTTCGCAATAGGTTAGGCCGTAGCGTTCGTGAATATTGCGTATGCTTTTGATGGTTCCAATTTCTCCATTAGCAATAAAACCCATAGCGCTTGTTTCGGGGAGCCAGAAATAGTTGTTTTTGACCACCATGAATTGGTCCCCGGCTGCAATCTGATCTTCCTGGAACTTAATGCGGGCGCGTATTCCTTGGTTGTATTGGTTGGCTTTTTTGTTGCTGCGCACGACCATTGTGTTATTGTTGCCGTCGCTGTGGTAAAGGTTTTCGAAAATTTCCTGGAGCTGGTAGCCGTCCTCCACACGAATCAAGTCTTCCCCGGCTTCAATAATGGGATCCTCAGAATTATCCTCTTCAATTCTGTTGCGTAGAGCCGTTGCATTTTTCAATATATAACTATCTAATGCCTGACGAACGACTTGTCTCAAGGTATGACCTGTAGCATTAACGCTTAGGGTTTTCACGAAGAAGTCCGTTAAAAGTGCAGGGCTGTGAGGCTGACCAATAGGAGGAAGCTGTGCAGGGTCGCCTACAAGAATCAAGTTGTTAGAGGGGTCCGCAAAGACGAAGGTGATGAGGTCTTCGATCAGGGTATTACCGCCCAGGGTAGAATCAGTGGTTGTTCCTACCAGACCGGCTTCGTCGACAATAAAGGTGGTGTTCTTTAAGTTGTTATTGGCCAATACGAAGGTGGCCGTTCCACCGCTGCCTACTCGCGGGCGGTACAACGAACGATGGATGGTATGTGCTTTTGATCCCGTAGCTCCAGAGAGGACTTTCGCCGCGCGACCCGTTGGCGCCATTAACACCACTTTGCGTTTGTGCTTTTTGTGCGTGGCGACTACACTGCGCATTACAGTCGTCTTTCCAGTACCTGCATATCCTTTGATAATAAAGACTTCTGGGAGTACCCTACGAATACTGAGGTAAACGGCCAATTTCCTCAATAACCTGTCCTGATCTTCGGTAGGTTGAAAAGGAAAAAAGCCTTTTAAATCTGCATATGTACTTTGGGGTGCAAGCAACGGAAAAATATTGTAGTTTTGGGACCATTAAATTCAAAATGATCACATGAATTCAAAGGTACAAACCGTAGTCAAGGTAGCACTTATAATAATTTCTGTCTTCTTGACGTATCGCATTTACACGAGTATAATGCAGCCCATTAAGTTTAACAGAATTTATGATGTTAGGCTTTGTGAAGTAACCGAGCAGTTAGAAAATCTTCGTGAAGCACAATTAGCGTTTAAAGGCGAAAACGGAAGTTTCTGTGCTGATCTTCAAACCCTCGTGGCATTTGTTGATACGGGTGTTGTAAGCATAATTGAACGAAAAGACACAAATTTCATGTACTACGATAACGTATATCAGAAGGATATGAATAAAGATTCTGTTATTATTCGTGTTCTAGGGCAAGAACCCGTAAAAACCCAAGTTTTCGGTGAAGGTTTTGATGCCTCAACGTTGTTGAACATTTCAGGTACGGACAGTTTGTTTAGTATGAATGCGGGCAAGATTGTTAAGAATGGAGTAGAAGTTGCTACATTTGAGGTGAGTGCTCCGTTCACCACCATTTTTGCAGATGTATCTAAGGACTTCCCCGATGCCTTTGCCAAAGTAAAAAATGAACATTGGACCATTGGATCATTGACACAACCGACCATCAGTGGTAACTACGAAAACACTAAGTGTAAAACAGAATAACATCGATCCAGCCTTCGAAACGGCGAAGGCGGAGGAATGCACATTGTCCATCCTGTACCAGCAGGATGGACTTTCTTTTTTGGTACGTCACCAAACCACACGTCAGCTGTACATGGCTGGATATATTCCTCGTGCAGAATGGAGTGATCAGCCGGTTCAAGACCTCACTGATTCCTTTCCCCAGCCGCTTGCGGAGGTGGTTTATGGCATAGAGGCCCCGCACAGTGTACTCATTCCACAAGTCATGACAGATCCTGAAGATTTAGATTGGACAGAGGATATGTTGGGGCACAAGGCAAATTTTTCAGATGTCAACGAGTCTTTTGGAGTAGCAGTGTTTGCTTATTTGCCAGAGCAAGATTTAAAACTCAGCAATACCGCTTCATTGGTGCGTCGTCACCATTGGGCGTTACAAATGGATCGATTGGAACCTTCAGATTCTCCAATGATTTGGGCGCATATATATAACGATGCGGTTCAAATCATGGCAAGCAAAAAAGGAAATTGGACACTTATTAATAGCTTTCCTTGTGCCAATGAAAGTGAGCTCATGTACCATTTAGGTAATTGCGTAGAGCAACTGGATTGGAACCGTGCAGATTGTACCATTGAAATCAGTGGTTTGAGTGCAAAGGCGTATAAAGATGTGGTCCAGCCGTACTTTGGGACGGTGCGTTTATTCAAGCCGATGCAATGGTCGAAAATTAGCTCGGCGATGAAAGAATTCGATGCCTTAGCCTTTGCTACTTTACTACGTCTATGAGAATAGTTAGTGGTAAATGGAAAGGGAAGCGCGTTGTCGCGCCGAAAAATATGCCGACCAGGCCAACAACAGACTTCGCTAAGGAAGGATTGTTCAACATTTTGAATAATAGATTTTTCTTTGATGATTTGCGCATTTTAGATTTGTTCGCAGGCACGGGCAACATCGCCTATGAGTTCGCGTCGCGAGGAGCGGGCGAGATAACATGTGTGGATCAGAACAAAGGCTGTGTGCGCTTTATTGGCGAGATGGCGGATGATTTAGGAGCGAACATACAACCTGTCCAATTAGATGCTTGGCTCTTCGTACAAAAGACCACCACCTCCTATGATATTGTTTTCGCAGATCCTCCATATGATTGGGACAAGCACGAAGCGCTCGCCGAGGCCTTGATTCAAAAAGGCTTCTTGAAAGAGGGTGGAGAAGCCATCATCGAACACAGCGCAGATACAGATTTAAGTCATCTACCTGGATTCTTTGAGCACCGCAAATACGGGCACGTTCACTTCAGTTTTTTCAGTCGTCCTGAGGAATTGGGCGCTTAATCTTGTGCGATTAGAAAATCGACCAATGCTCTAATGGCAAGGCCGCGGTGGCTGATCGCATTTTTTACTGTGGCATCCATTTGTGCGAAGCTGCTTTGATGACCTTCCGGAACAAAGATGGGGTCATAACCGAATCCCTTGACTCCCATGCGCCCGGCGGCAATGGTGCCGCGAACGATTCCTTCGAAGATCTTATACTCCCCGTTCCAGTGAAGGGCGACTGCAGTGCGGAATTGGGCCGCACGATTTGATACTCCTTCAAGCTCCCGTAAAACCTTGTTCATGTTGTCCTGCGAATCCTTGGCCGGCCCTGCATAACGTGCGCTATATACTCCGGGATCCCCGTTCAATGCATCAATCTCTAATCCAGTGTCGTCTGAAAAACAAGGCAACCCATGGCGCTCCCATACGGTCTTTGCTTTGATGATGGCGTTCCCTTCAAGGGTGGGGGCGTCCTCAACGATATCTTCATGGTCATTTAAATCATGAAGGCCAACGACATCGTATTTTGGTGCGAGCATCTCGCGGACTTCTTGTAATTTACCTGGGTTGTGAGTTGCAAAAACGAGCTTCATATATTCGCACATTAGATGACCAAATTTACATCCATTATCCGTTGGCTGGGCCCCGTGCTCGCCCTTCTTATCAGCATCGCTGGTCAAGGACAATCCCATTTTGTTCTATTGGGAATTGCAGCATGGATGCTGGTATGGTGGATTACGGAAAATGTACATCTAGGAGTCACTGCTTTGCTGCCATTGCTCCTTTTTCCCGTTTTGGGATTGGGAACGGCGAAGGAATTGGCAGGCTATTATGCCCATCCTTTGGTCTACTTATTCTTTGGTGGGTTTGTGCTCGCCTTGGCTTTGGAGAAGTCCTCCCTGCATTACCGCATCGCCTTGTGGATTTTAAAGCGAACAGGTACGAAGGATACGGGTTTGATCGCTGGGTTTATGTTGGCCACCGGATTTATGTCCATGTGGATTTCGAACACGGCCACCGCAATTATGATGTTGCCGATCGCCACTAGTGTGCTTCGGGTATTGAACGAGGAGAAACAATCCAAGTTGTCCAGGCCGGTACTGCTAAGTGTGGCTTGGGCCGCTAATATTGGCGGCATGGCCACGATTATCGGAACTCCGCCGAACATGATTTTTGCGGCATTTATGTCGGAACAATTAGACCGTCCCATTGGATTTATGGAATGGCTTCCTGTAGGATTGACTGCCACTGTGGTCCTCGGCATTACTGCCTTTTGGATCATTACTCGAGGCCTGCAGAAGGACGTGTTGAACGACGAGGAAGAGCAGAATACGGCCCTATGGATTGCGGAAGAGTGGCATTCTCTGGGAGGATTGACGCCCGTGCAAAAGCGTGTGGCGGTGGTGTTTGCCTTTACTGCCGCATTGTGGATTTTACGTCCATACTTAATGCAATGGATTCCGGTGATTCAATGGTCGGACACAGCCATAGCACTGGCCAGTGCGGTGATGTTGTTCGCCCTTCGCGATGGAAACCAGGGCAACATATTGGATTGGGAGGATACTAAGAATTTACCTTGGGGCATATTGATTCTCTTCGGCGGGGGCTTGGCCCTTGCGGGTACCTTGCAAGGAAGTCAATGGTTTGAACTGATGAGTACAGGGTTAGAAAACTTGGGCCAATTGCCTCAGTGGGTTTGGCTCCTCCTGATCGCCGTCATAGGGGTATTTGCTACGGAATTATTGAGCAATATGGCCTTGGTAAGCGCCCTTTTACCGTTGCTGCTCAGCCTGAGCCTAGCCATCGGTATCCCTATGGATGCGTTGAGTTTGCCCTTAGTTCTAGGCGCCAGTTGTGCGTTTATGCTGCCCATGGCCACTCCTCCAAACGCCATTGTCTTCAGCACAGGAAAACTGACCATTTCTTACATGGTCTACCGCGGGATTGTGATGAACGTGTTGGCTATTACACTGATTGTACTCCTGTTGCAGGTCGTAGGTATCACGGGCTGATAATATGGTCCGATTTCTCTAGCAACTTCTCTGGCAACGTAGTCTGAATAACGGCTGCCATGGCTTTGATCCACTCTTGTTTGAGTTGCGTGCGCGTATACAGCATACTGATTTCCCGAGTAGGTGTGGGTTCCGCAATAGGCTTTATCCCTTTCTTGTATTTCGAGGCTAAATCCAGCGTATTCAGATAAGGCAATAAGGTCATGCCTAAACCGCGATGCGCCAGCTTCACAAGGGTATCAAAGTTTCCACTTTCCATGTTGATGCGTTGGTCTTGCTGAAGTTCTGTTTGGCAAAGCTTCAACACGCTGCTTCGAAAGCAGTGCCCCTCATTCAGTAGCAACATGTTGTTTGCATTGAGTTCTGAAGCCAGTAGGAATTCGTCGTTAATCATCGAATGGTATTCGGGCACGAAAGCCATAAAAGGCTCATAGTACAAAGGCAATTCCTCAATACCTTTCTCAGTGAGTGGCGTTGCTGCGATGCCTACGTCTATGCGATCTTGTCTCAGGGCTTCGATCATGTCCTCAGTCTTGAGTTCCTCAATCTTAAGTTTGATATCAGGATACTTCTGTGAGAACTCAGGAATGAACCTTGGCAAGAGGGAAGGGGCCACGGTAGGAATGACGGCGAGGTTGAGTTCTCCTTCGAATTTGCCGCCAATTTTTTTAGCCATTTGTTCCAATACTTGGGCTTCATACAGGACTGAACGCGCCTGCTCAAGAATTTTAGCCCCTAGTGGCGTAGGAACAATAGGATGTTTGGATCTATCAAAAATAAGGATATCTAATTCCTCTTCAAGCTTCTGCAATTGCATACTCAACGTGGGCTGGGTGACAAAGCAAGCCTCTGCCGCCTTCGCGAAATGGCGATGGTTGTCCACGGCCACAATGTATTTGAGTTGAGTAATAGTCATTCCTTATTGTTTTTTAGATCTTGATAGACAACAAAGATAACCTGAGTAAGTTCTATGACCTTGGAATGTGCCGTATTTTTAACCAATGACCCTCGAAGCGCTGAAAGATAAATTACACGCACCTCTGCCCGGCATCTCCGGCCAGCGCGAAATGATGCCCTCCTACCGCAATGCTGTGAGCTTAGACGATATTGCCCCCTTGAAGCCTCGAAAGGCGGGTGTGATCATCCACATTTTCCAAGGCCCGCACGAACTCGAGGTACTCTATATGAAGCGCCCATCCTACGACGGTACACACAGCGGACAGATTAGCTTCCCAGGAGGTGAACTCGAAGAGTACGATCAAGACCTTATGGCTGCTGCCTTCCGTGAATGTGAGGAAGAGGTCAATCTAGGGCCCGGCGAACAGGAATTCTTCCGCGCAATGAGTTGGTTGTACATCCCGCCATCCAATTTCTACGTGGAGCCTTTTATTACCCTTGGAACCGCGGCACCTATGGTCGAGCTGGATCCACGAGAAGTAGACCGAGTTTTTTCCATCCCCTTGTCCAAATTAATCGACGGCTCCCTCATCCAACAAACCAGTATCAAGACGACCTACGGAACGCTCGTAGTGCCTGCCTATCACTGGGACGGGGAAATTATTTGGGGCGCCACCGCAATGATGACTGCGGAACTCGTTGCGCTATTGAGATAGCCTTATATTTGCACCCTTCCATAGGATTTAGAACAATGTTGAACCCCTTCAAAAAAGACAGCTTCGGCTATAACCTTCTGATCAAACGAACGGTGATTTTCGTGTTTGGCTTGATCACTTGGTACCGCTATACCCGGATAAATTCTATCAAGATTGTTGGCGCAGAAAAGTTAAAAGACCTCCCTCCACAAGGGGTGTTGTTTGTATCCAATCACCAAACTTATTTTGCAGATGTGAGCGCCATGTACCAGGTGTTTAACGCAGCTGAAAACGGCGTGTATAACCGTCTACCGTTCTACACCTTGTTCCGTCCCAAACTCAACGTATTCTTCGTTGCTGCCGCGGAAACCATGAAGAAAGGTTTGCTTCCTAAACTCATGCAGTATGCAGGTTCTGTGAGCATCAAGCGTACCTGGCGTGAAGCTGGTAAGAATGTAAGCCGCGGTGTGGATCCTAAGGATATAGCCAACATCAAAAAAGCCATGGAAACTGGATGGACGATCACCTTCCCACAGGGTACTACGCGTCCATTTGTGAAGGGCCGCCGTGGCACGGTGCACCTTATCCGTGAGCTACAGCCGGTAGTGGTTCCTGTGGTCATCGATGGATTCCGTCGAGCCTTCGATAAAACGGGTATGTTTGTGAAAAGCACCGGTAACTTGTTAAATGTTACCTTTAAAGACCCCTTGGTGCTTGATTTTGAGCAGGAAAACGATAAATTGTTAGACCAAATCATGGTGGCCATTGAACAGGCGCCAGAGTTTTTGAAAATAAAAGACGAATGAAAAAATTAGCCATTCTTACGGTACTCATGAGCGTTTTGCTCGGATGTGAAAAGTCTATACCTGTCGTAGATCCTACGGCCTTGGATAACAGAAATATCTACATCCGCATGTACAAGTACTTTGACGGTGATTTGTTGGATACGTCTAAAGTCTATCAAATCAATGGAGACTTAATCAAAATCAACAAGATCTACGCGACATTAAGTGGTGCTGAGTTCATCAGCTACGACGAAAGCGATACCATTCGCACGGAAAGTGATCTTACCATGCTCGATGTAACTACCACCAGTGAAGTTAAATTGGCTCATTTACCCCGCGGTTCGTATAATGGTTCGATTAAATACATGATCGGTCTAGATTCAGCACGTGCCTATGCAGCGCCAGAAAGTTTGGAAGATGGTAACCCATTGAAAAACGGTGCAGTATGGAACGGAAGCGACATAGGTCACAGCTTCTTCCAGATAGAGGGTGGTATTTTTGATCCTGCTGATACTATTCTCACGACACCTCAATCAACCTTTGTTTGGCGTTTTGCTACACCGGATTTAGTGGTGAATATCAATGAGAAGCGCAACTTTAGTGTTGCCAATAACAAGGACGTATTCTTTGTGATGAACTTAGATGTAGAAAAGCTCTTTTTAGGTCTTACGCCAAGTCAAACACCGGTCATCAACTGCGACCCTGCAGATGGAACCGACTATTTCAATGCTAAAATATTGCGAGATAACGTAATCAGTGAGTTTGTGTTTGAACTATAAAACAACACGATTATGAAATATCTACCTAACCTCGTTGTTGCTTTCTTAGCGGCTTTATTTTTGGCATCTTGTGGCAATGGTGATTCGACCGTTTCTATGGAGGTGCGACTTACCTATAACGGTGCCCCTTATTCAGTGGGTGAAACTGTTTACAAAGGAGATACTGCTGTTAAGTTCGAGAAGTTTTATTTCTACTTGTCCGACCTTCAGATTGGGGATCAATTGGTTGAGGAGGTGATTTTCTGTAACGCAGAGGACAGTACCACTATGAACTATGAGTGGACCTTGGACAAGAAGGCCAGTACATTGAACTTTTGCGTGGGGGTAGATTCCTTGAATAATGCGATGGATCCTACTTCTTTCGATGTGGGCCACCCGCTCTCTAGCGCCAATGATATGTATTGGTCTTGGGCGACAAAGTACAGATTCTTGCGCATAGACGGGCGATCAAACCCTTCAGGTACGCTGGGTACAGACGATATCCTGTTGGCTTGGCACACGGGTAAGGACGAGTTGTACCGCTGTGTAGATCTCACTTCACAGGTGGCAAGTTCTATCAAAGGCGGTGATCATGTGATTCTTGAATTTGATTTGGATCAATTCATTCAAGGCATGTCCCTCGAAACCGAAAGCATGACCCACACCATGGCAGATGATTACGATATCGCCGTGAAATTGAGTAATCAACTTCCAGGAGCCTTTAATCTCCGAGTGGAATAAGAAAAATTTTACCCATTAAAAAACGCGGCCCAAGGGCCGCGTTTTTTGTGTTCTAATTTGCCCTTCGGGACTATCTGAAGAGAATGCTGATTCTCACGCCGCCAAGGATGGCTGGCGTTGCATTGCGGCGATTGATAAGTTCATACTGACCTGTGAAGATTCCCGTAATAGGGTCAAAGGCTTCAATATATTCTGAGGTACTTCTGCTTTTGTTGCGAATGGCTGCGCCAATGAACCAATCTAATATCATTCGCTCCGAGGGTCTGTTTTGGTAACCCATAGTGAAACCAAAGTCATTCCAACTAAACCCTTCGTTCACCGTCGTATCAATGCCTGAAAACGGATCGGTGATGTAGAAATCTTGGGCGTAGTTTCGGTGATTGAAATTAAAGGCGATGTAATACCCGTCTTGGAAGGCATTACCCTCTGGGAAGAATTTAGCATTGAAGGTGGCGCTATAACCAAGCTTACTCAACGTCTGACCGTCTTGACGCAGGCTGTATCCGCGGATCAACTCCTCAGTCATATTGAAGGTGGTGATGCCCAAACCCCCTTCGAGGCTCAAATAATCCGTCACCTTGTGCTCATAAGAAAGCGGAATATCTCCAGCAATGAGTGCAGTTGGCGATAATTTCAATGCGTGGTTGTAGCGGCTGTAGTAGGCGCTAGGGTTCATGTTGCTACTCATCGCAGGCGAGGACATCGTATTGACTTGCCCTGCACCGTTGACGTCGAGGTTACGCTTGCGCACAATCACAGTCTGTGCATCTGCCCAGAGGCTCGCGCAAAGTAGAATGGTCAGCGTATAAATAATTCGTTTCATATGCGTTGTACTAGGGAGGGGTGGTGTATCTTGACTATCACACCCAAAATTTACGAAAACAATACAATCTTCCTATGAAAACGTCTCAAAAAGGTAGAATGTTGGCATTTGTGGCCATTTTCTTCGCTACCATGGCCCTTGGACAAGGATCTTTTCCTGTGTTGGAGTGGAGTCCCGAATATAATGTGCGCAATGCCAAATTTGACCGACTTCTTCAGGTCGGAGATAATGGTTTCTACACCTACCGCGGTAGTGCGATGAGTTTGATTGCTGGCAATAGAGACGAATACTTTGCATATTACAACCGATACGACTTGAGCGAGCAATGGTTGATGAAGAACCCTAGATGGGAGTGGAACGGCCGTCGTGTAGACTTTAAAACGAGTTTGATCATTGGTGATCTACAGTACTTGTTTTATGAGAGTTACGACAGGACAGCCGATATTCGCTACCTCCTTTGCCGCACCTTGGATGCTGAGGCAAACCTAGGAGAAATAAAGGTGCTAGAAGTTCTAGACAGTCGTTTCAGAAATAGAGGGGAGTTCGATGTCCAATTATCTAAAGACCGCTCCAAGATCGCGATCTTCACGAACCCACCCTACGAGCGTCAGAAGGCTGAGAACTTCTACGTTCGTGTTTTTGACCCATCTTTAAATGAGCTGTGGAATGCCGATGTCGAACTGGTCTACCAGGACCGCAACTTTGGTATCATGGACTTTGAGGTCAGCAACGCCGGTGATGTGTTCATCTTGAGTTATTTCGATCGCTCGCCGAACCTAACCTTCACCAACAACCGTGACCTCGACTACAAGCTGATGAAAATTGGATCCGGAGAAGAGAACGAGATCGTCGAATTTGACCTGGGCCTTCAGAACGTTCGCGTGCACAGTTTGGGCATCGAATGTGATATCACTGATGGGGAAATGGCAATCTCAGGATTCTACGGTCGCCGTAATTCATGGGATATGGACGGTGCTTTGTACTTGGCTTTTGACCAAATCGCTGGCGAAGTGGTACACTCCAACCTCAATCCATTCTCCACCGAATTTGTGGCTCAATTCTCCAAGCTCCGCGCCAAACGGGGTAGAGGGATCCGCAAAAACTTCGTCTTCCGCCAATTCGTTTCGCGTCCCGACGGCGGCAGCTATGTGGTGGCCGAAGACTACGAACTCATCGTCCGCACCGTCCAAACCGGCCGGGGAACGACGACCACGAACTACTATTACTACTACCGCGACATCATTGTCTTGAGCATCAACAAAGAAGGCGATGTGGATTGGTATGCGCACATCCCGAAAGAGCAAAACTCCATGAACGACGGCGGATACTACCTCGGATACACTTTCCTCATGAACGAGGACGGTCTTCACTTTGTCTACAACGACCACCGCGGGAACGTCAAGCGTTGGGGTAAAAAACGTCTCCGTCCGATCCGAAACGCGAAGGCAGGCAACCTGGTCATGGTGACCCTAGGCCACGATGCCTCGCTGAACTACCGAGTACTCAACAAGAACAAACGTCAGAAATTCCGTGTGGCGCCGCGCTCTTCGCGGTTAGCAAATGATGGAAAAGACGGTGCCATTTTGTTGTCGCTCCGCGGCTCCAAGATTAGATTTGGCAACCTAAGATTTGAAGAATAACTCATGAATGTTCACTTCATAGCCATTGGGGGAAGTGCCATGCACAACCTCGCCATCGCATTGCAACAGGGCGGTCATACGGTTACCGGCTCGGACGATCAGATCTTCGAGCCGTCCCGCGGACGGCTCGAATCAAAAGGCTTGCTCCCGGCCCAGGAGGGTTGGTTTCCAGAGCGCGTGCATGAAGGGTTGGATGCCATCATTTTGGGTATGCATGCCCGTCAGGAGAATCCTGAGTTGGCCCGTGCACAGGAATTGGGCCTGAGGATTTACAGCTATCCTGAGTTTCTGCATGAGGTCAGCAAGGACATGACCCGGGTGGTCGTCGCCGGATCTCATGGAAAGACCACGACCACTGCGATGGTGCTGCACGTGATGAATCACGTGGGCCAGCCGGTGAATTATATGGTTGGTGCGCAATTGGCCGGGTTCGATTGCATGGTGGAATTACAGAGTGGTTCGGAGTTCATGGTGATGGAAGGGGACGAATATTTGAGCTCTCCCATTGACCGTCGTCCGAAGTTCCATTTGTATAAGCCGAATATCACGGCCATTACGGGTATTGCTTGGGATCACATCAATGTGTTTCCCACGTTTGAGGATTATGTGGACCAATTCCGCTTGTACCTCGACACCGTCGAAGCCGGCGGGGCGGTCATTTATAACGAGCGTGATGCAGTACTCAAAGAAGTGGTGGAAACCTCAAGCGCAACAGTCAAGCACTTTGCTTATTCCTTGCCAAATTATGAGATTATTGATGGCCAAACCTTCATTGAGACACCAGAGGGCATGATGCCGCTCCAAGTTTTTGGTGCGCACAACCTCAGTAATATGGAGGCGGCACGTTGGTTATGCCTCGAGATGGGTGTTCAGGAGGAAGAGTTTTATGATGCCATCATGAGCTTTAGTGGAGCACAGAACCGCATGGAGGTGTTCCATGAGGGAACGCAAACGAAGGTGTTCCGAGACTTTGCACATGCCCCGTCTAAGGTAGGGGCTTCTGTGAAGGCTTTGAAAGAGCAGTTTGGACAGGTGCGTGTGGTTCTGGAATTGCACACGTTTAGCAGCTTGAATCCGGAGTTTTTACCCCAGTACCATGGGGTGATGGACGGTGCCGATGAGGCCTGGGTGTATTATAGCCCAGCTGCGGTCGCACACAAGAAATTGCCGCCACTGAGTAAGGCGGACGTGAGCGAGGCCTTTGGGCCTGGTGTTAAGGTTTTTGATGATGCACGGGTATTGGAATTGGCCCTTCAAAACAATGGTTCAAATAAGGCTATGGCATTGATGAGCAGTGGAAATTTTTCCGGCTTGGACTTGAAAGCTATTGTATCCCACTATTAAATAGTAAATTTGCGGCATGAGCAAGAGAGAAATCATTGATGCAAGAGAGCTAAACATCGCATTGAATCGATTGTGTTGCAAGCTCATTGAAAACCACGGCGATTTCTCGAATTCTATTTTGATTGGACTCCAACCTCGCGGGGTCCAAGTAGTGGACAGATTAGTCAAACTTTTGAAAGAAACCTACGGCGTGGCTGAGGTGCGCACGGGAAAATTGGACATCACCTTCTTTAGAGATGATTTCCGCAGACGCCCAGGACATTTGCAGCCAAATCGAACGCAAATCGATCATCTTGTCGAGGATCAATGCGTGGTTTTTGTGGACGATGTACTGTACACGGGTCGTAGTATTCGCGCCGCCATGGATGCGATTCTAAGCTACGGGAGACCTGCAAAAATGGAATTATTGACTCTGATAGATCGTAGATTTTCTCGCGACCTGCCCATCCAACCGGATTACAAAGGACGCCAAGTGGACAGCATTGCTTCCCAGCGCGTCGAAGTATTGTGGGAGGAGGTCGATGGCCGCGATGCTGTCGTATTAACTGAGAACCCATCATGAGCGAACTCTCTGTCAACCACCTGCTAGGCATCAAGCACCTCAATAAAGAGGATATCCAACTCATTCTTGATACCGCAGCCCAATTTAAAGAGGTCATCAACCGACCCATTAAAAAGGTTCCGACACTCAGAGATATTACCATCGCCAACCTTTTTTTCGAAAACTCTACCCGTACGCGCCTTTCCTTTGAATTGGCCGAAAAGCGCTTAAGTGCTGATGTGGTAAATTTTTCTGCTGCCTCTTCCTCAGTGAAGAA
>JAKMGS010000020.1:14045-18892 GCA_022424815.1 Schleiferiaceae bacterium
TTTGGTCGATACAGTCAACAATATTCTAGCCATGAAAGTGGATATGGTGGTCATGCGCCACCCAAATCCAGGGGCTGGGGAATTCCTATCACAACATGTCGATACCTCTATCGTGAACGCCGGTGACGGTGCCCACGAGCATCCTACTCAAGCCTTGCTCGACGCCTTCTCCATCCGTGAAGCGGTGGGTACCTTGGAGGGCACGAAGGTGGCCATCGTTGGGGACATCGTCCACAGCCGAGTGGCGCTCTCGAATGTATTGTTGCTTCAGAAAATGGGAGCAGAGGTCATGGTTTGTGGTCCTTCTACCTTGGTGCCGAAATACATGCACACCTTGGGAGTGAAGGTGGAATACGACCTACAGAAAGCCATTGAGTGGTGTGATGTCGCGAACATGTTGCGCGTACAGCACGAACGTCAAGATATCAAGTACTTCCCGTCTATCGCGGAGTACCGCGCACAATATGGATTGACCATGGAGCATTTGGACGGATTGGAAAAGCCGATCACCATCATGCACCCTGGGCCCATCAACCGTGGGGTAGAGATTACCTCTGAGGTGGCCGACAGCGAACACTCTATCATCTTGGACCAAGTAGAAAACGGGGTAGCCGTGCGAATGGCCGTCTTGTACTTGCTCGCGGAGAAGCGCAAACTCAATAAGGAATAATGGCACTGGAATTGGTAGTCATGGGTGCGGCAAGTGCCACCCCAACGTCGAACCAATACACGACCTCGCAACTGTTGAAGATGCGGGAACACTATTTTCTCATCGATTGTGGCGAAGGCACTCAGAAGCAATTGCGTCGGAGTAAAATCAAGTTTTCACGCATCAATCACATTTTCATTTCACACCTCCACGGCGATCATTTCTTCGGGTTGGTGGGGTTGTTGAGCAGCTTTCATTTGTTGGGCCGCACGACGCCATTAACGGTCTATGGTCCGCCAAAGTTGAAGGATTTGATTTTGGCCCAATTCCGCGCTTCAGGCACCTTCACTTCCTATCCCATCCACTTTGCAGTGACCCAACACAAGGTGCCGCAGGTGTTGTTGGAGACGGACGATTACACGATCTCGAGCTTCCCACTCAAGCACCGCATCGCCACGACAGGGTTTTTGTTTGAGGAGAAAGAGCAGGCGCGCAAGCTCAATAAGCCAGTGGCAGATGCCTATGGCGTACCCGTATGTGATTACCACTGGATCAAGGACGGTAAGGATTGGACGAGTGAGGAGGGCCAATTGGTCCCTAATAAAGAACTAACCTTCGATCCGCCCGCTCCATTACGCTATGCCTTCGCCTCTGATACCATGTACACGCCAGATACGGCGACTTATATTCAAGGCGTCGACCTTTTGTACCATGAAAGCACTTTCTGTGAGGATAAGGCCAAACGCGCGCAGGAAACGATGCACAGCACGGCCAAGGAGGCGGCCATTGTCGCCAAGGAGGCAGGGGCTACACATTTACTATTAGGACATTTCAGTGCGCGATACCGGGACTTTCAGCAGTTCAAGGAGGAAGCTTTGGAGTGGTTTGATTCCGTTTGGTTGGCAAAAGAACTTCATTCGTATCGCTTGAGCTCAAAAGGGCTAAAAGTGGAATCCCTAACGACGAGTCCCACGGATGAAAAATAAAGCCTTAGCAGTCTTATTTCTGACCATCTTTCTGGACCTCATGGGTTTTGGGTTGATTATTCCCATTTTGCCTACCTACGCCAAGACGTTGGGGGCTACGGATGCAATGGTAGGTTTATTAGGAACTTCCTTTAGTATCATGCAATTCATCTTTGCCAGCTTTTGGGGTGGATTGAGCGATAAGTACGGTCGTCGCCCGATCATGTTAGTGAGTATAGGGATCATGGTGGTGGCCTATGTGCTCTTCGCCAATGCGACGGTACTGTGGTTGCTCTTTGCGACCAGGTTATTGAAGGGTTTTGGCGCGGCGAACTTGAGTGTGGCGCAGGCTTACATCAGTGATATAGTTCCACAAAATCAACGTACTAAGGCCTTTGGAATCATTGGTGCTGCATTCGGTTTAGGATTCATTTTCGGACCGTCCATAGGTGGGGTGATCAATGAATATTATGGCGTTTCTGGGGTAGGGTATTTCGCGGCTATTTTAGGAGGGGTGAACTTCCTGATGGCTTGGTTGTATTTGAAAGAGTCCTTGGTGGAGAAATCCACCACTCGCGATCTCTTCCCGAACCCGTTTAAGGATCTTGTTAGATTCCGTCACATCCCTGGGGTCAATGCCTTGTTTACTATCAACTTCGTCTATGTGTTGGGTTTCTCGATGATGCAGATTACCGCTACGTTGCTGTGGGCGGAACACTTTGGGTTGAGCGAGATGCATATAGGATATGTATTTGCCTATATCGGATTGTTGGCGGTGATTATTCAGGGCGGTTTGATTGGGTATTTTAATACTTGGTTCGGAGAGCGGAATTTATTGGTGCTCGGGACTTTGTTTGTAGCCTTGGGGCTATACGGGATGCCCTATGTGCCTACGGATCACTTTGGATTGGAATTAGTGTGTATGACCTTTCTGTCTTTGGGAAATGCATTATTGACGCCAACGGTGAGCTCGTTGTTGAGTAGTTATGCACCGGAAGGGATGCAGGGTAAGATTTTGGGAACGAATCAGAGCGTTGGTTCGCTCGCCCGAGTGCTGGGACCTGCCATCGGTGGGGTAGCCTATGGGCTTCATTTTTCGTATCCGTATTTGCTTGCGGGTAGTATCGCATTGATCGTGAGTGTTTTAGCGCTTCGGTTGCGTCGTAAGCATTTGTAGGAAGGGGTTTTCGGGAAAATTGGACCGTAAAAAAATTAATAGATGTTTAAACATTTAAATACCTTTTGAGTTATACATTCGTAACCCATTTTAATAACCAATTATAATAATGAAAAAACTAGCATTGATGGCCGCTCTAGGCCTTTTCGTTGCAAGCTGCAACTCAGATAAAGCAGCTGAAGCAACTACCGGTGAAGCACAAGAAGTAACGGCAAATGGCGCCGCAGAAACAATCGCATTGGACTCTGGTTCTACTGTGGCATGGAGAGGCTTTAAGACTTATACTCCAATGGACGATCAGCACCTGGGTACGGTGAATGTTCAAGAAGGTACTTTCGATGTAGCTGAAGGTAAGTTAGTAGGTGGTTCAATCACCATTGATATGAACTCTATCACCTGTACTGATCTTGAGGATGAAGGCAAGCGTGGTTATTTGGAAGGCCACTTGAAATCAGATGCTTTCTTCCATGCGGATAGCTTTCCAACCGCCGTATTTGAAATCGTAGAGGTAGTGGATCCTAGCGAGGCTACTAAATACAGTACAGTCACCGGAAATTTGACCATTAGAGGGACGACGAACAGCATTACATTTCCAGCGGATGTTTCCGTTGTTGAGGATGGTGTGAAGTTCATGGCGCCTACGTTCAGCATCGACCGTACGTTATGGGGTGCTAATTTCCACAATCGTGATGATGCGACTATCGCTGAATCATTGAAAGATGATTTGATTGATCACAGTATTGAGTTAACGATCAAAGTGAAAGCTACGAAGTAAGCTTTTGGTTGAAATTAATAACCGACCCCTGCCTTCTGGTGGGGGTTTTTTTGTTTGCCGTAAATCTGTTGAAGTGCTTGTGCTGCCGAGGAGTACTGGAAGGTAAAACCAGCGTCTACAATTTTAGTAGGGCTAACCTTTTGACTCATCAAAGCTAATGTGGCCATTTCTCCCAAGACCAGCTTTAAAACAAAGCTTGGAACCGTTGGAAAGACCATAGGTCGATGTAAAGCCCGGCACAACTCCTTTGTAAATGCTTTGTTCGTCAAGGGTGATGGACCTACGGCATTATAAGGGCCCGAAGGGATGGGTTGGGTGGCAGCGAAGAGGAACATGCGGGCCAAATCCTCAACGTGAATCCAACTCGTCCACTGCTTGCCCGAACCCAGGGGAGAGGCAATGCCCCATTTTGCAAGGGGTTCAAGTTGTCCCAATACTCCGGCGCCTTGGTCCAGTACAATACCTACACGCAGTTGTACGCTTCTGCAGCTGCTGGATTCAAACTTCTGTGTATAGCTCTCCCAGGTCCTCGTTACCGAAGCTAAAAAATCATCCGCGGCAGGTGAGGTTTCAGTGAGTTCGTTGTTGAAGTCGCTTCCATATATCCCAATAGCCGAAGCACTGACTACAGAAGAAGGGCCATTCTTGACTTTTTGCAAGGTATCAATCAATAATTGGGTGCCTTGTACGCGAGAGTCCATGATGGCTTGCTTGTATTTTGGGGTCCAACGCTTGCTAACGGTAGCACCTGCCAAATGAATGAGGTGGTCGGCACCTTCCAGAGACGCAGTATCGATAGTTCCCTGTTCTGTATTCCAAGCATAAACCTCTACACCCTCCATGGACAAGTCTTCCCTTGTGGAAAGAACACGTACGCTATGGTTTTCTTTAAGAATTTGGTTTACAATTGCTTGTCCTACCGATCCGGTAGCACCTGTAATGGTAAAAATGGCCATGGCTGAAATTTATGTTGTGAAACTAACAATGCTGCGCCACTTTTGTTATCACTTGAAACGAATATTTCTCCATGCATACTATTGAGCCTTACTATAATTGGCGCCATCTATACCAGTCTTCGGAAGATCCGAGAAGTCCATTATATGGCTATTTCAATAGTGAGGTGTATTTTACAGATAGCATTTACGACCACGTGATTCATCCACAATGGGACAGCATAGGTTGTGAGACCTTGTACTTGAAGGTGTTGTTTGTGGATTACATCACGGGTTATTGCATTATTGAGTTTTTGGGAGAATGGAACGATGCGGTACACAATGACAT
>JAKMGS010000205.1 GCA_022424815.1 Schleiferiaceae bacterium
ATCGTAATTTTGCAACCCCACCGCACGTGCCAACCGAGTAAAAGTTGGTGCTGGTAATTGTGAAAGCTCCGCGACGTGTCGCTGCGAGCGGGTGGCAACGTCTCCTGGATTTTCCAGAATAAAACGTGCAGCGCGGCGTAGCTGCGGGCTCAGTGCCTGCAATCGTTCGGCTGAAAGGTCCATTATACTTAAGGGAAATGAATGATCCAATTTTTTGTTGCGTTCCTTACATCAAGGGACTTTATTGAAATATAAATTTCAAGATTCGTCAAGGAATCAGTTAGATGACATATAGTAACCTCCCGTCTCATGCATCGATCGTTGTCATTGGCGGCGGCATCATGGGGTGCTCCACTCTTTATCACCTTGGTAAAATGGGAGTTTCAGATGTAATTTTGTTGGAGCGAAATAAGCTGACCAGCGGCACAACGTGGCACTCAGCAGCGCAAGTTCGGGCTCTACGGAGTTCACAGAATCTAACCAGAATGATCCAATATTCAGTACAACTTTATTCTCAACTTGAGGAAGAAACTGGGCAAAAGGTGGGTTGGATTCAAAAAGGGTCTCTATCGATTGCGACTAATCCCAACCGCTTGATCCATGTAAAGCGTCAGGAAGCAATGGCACATGCCTACGGCGTAAACGCAATATCTATATCGCCTCAAGAAGCAAAAGAACGCTGGCCACTAATGAATGCAAAAGATGTGCTGGGTGCGGTCTGGTCACCAGATGACGGGCGGGTTTCACCGTCAGATGTATGCGCGGCGCTAGTCAAAGCAGCTAAATCGTTAGGCGCGAAGATTTTCGAAGACACTGGTGTCACGGGAATTCTAACTGAAAATGGCCGCGTCAAAGGCGTAGAAACCACAAACGGCACTGTGATGTGCGACGCCATCGCACTGTGTACTGGCCTTTGGTCTCGCGAAGCGGGCGCATTGGCCGGAGCAGAAGTGCCAGTGTTAGCCTGTGAGCACTTTTACCTCTTGACCAAGCCAATCGACGGCTTCTTAGGCAACACACCGACTCTATCTGACCATGACAACCACCTCTACATTCGCGACGATTCTGGCGGAATTTTAGTGGGGTGTTTTGAGCCAATGGGAAAATCCATAGCACCCGGAGTTCTGGATGCGAATTTCGAATTTGGCCTGCTGCCTGAAGACTGGGACCATTTTGAACCGATGATGATGAATGCATTGCAACGTTTGCCAGCTTTGGAGACTGCCGAAGTCAAAATGTTGCTGAATGGGCCGGAAAGCTTCACGCCCGATGGCAACTTTATGCTTGGCGAAACAGCTGAAACCAAAGGGCTATTCCTTGGTTGTGGCATGAATTCGGTCGGAATCGCATCGGGTGGTGGTGCGGGTATGAACTTAGCCCATTGCATCTTGCATGGGCATACCGCTTATAATCTTTCAGAAGCAGATGCTAAACGATTTGCGCCAGTCTTCAACAACATCGAGCACTTGATGACGCGGGCGCCCGAAATCCTTGGAACCCATTACGATATTGCATTCCCAGGTAAACAGCTTTCGACTGCTCGAAATCTCCGCGCCTTACCGCTGGAAAGCGAATACAAGGGGGCAGGAGCGCATATGGGACAATTCTATGGTTGGGAGCGGCCTTTGTACTTTGGCAAAACCGAAGAACCGCGAATGACATTTGAGCGCCCTGATTGGTTCCAAAATGTTCGCACAGAGGTTATGGCTGCACATGAGAGAGCCGCAATTTTTGACAGCTCATCTTTAGGAAAGATTGAAGTGCGCGGACCAGAAGCCGAAGCGTTTCTTTTACACACATGTTCTGGATTTCTGAGTCGTGCACCTGGGTCTGTAGTTTACACTGCAGTTCTCAATGAACGCGGTACTTTTGAGAGCGACATCACTACTCAGCGAATTGCATATGACCACTATCGTTTGTTTGTTGGCACAGACGCCATCAAACGTGATCTTGCGTGGTTTCAAAAACATTCCGAGAACTTTGAAGTTAGCATGACTGATAGTACCGAAGACTATGCTGTATTAGGACTGATGGGACCTGAAGCAGCCAGAATTGTCTTTGAGTGTGGAGCACCAGAACTAAACGAACTTGCCTACTTTAAGGTGGGCACTGCACATATCGCGGGAAAACATGTGCGTGCTGCGCGAATGTCTTATGTTGGCGAACTAGGGTGGGAAATCACAATGAAAGCCGAAAACGCAGCTACGATCTACACGGCTCTTGTAAATGCAGGTGCAAGGCCTGCTGGTTTGTATGCTCAGACT
>JAKMGS010000099.1 GCA_022424815.1 Schleiferiaceae bacterium
TGTGGAGCCAGTGGTAAGGCGGCCAATTCATGGGCTTCATTGTCCCATTCTGACAGTGGTAATTCCCTCATTTCGTGAACCATTGCAATGGCGTTTTGAGCATCCACTTCACTGAAGCCGTCGCCATTCAAAATATGGTCATAGGAGGCAGTGTGTAGGTCTGTAAATCCTTCTGAGAAATCGAACGACCATCGATCAAAAGTCAATGAACGGAAGGTCTTTTTACCAGCATCTTTAGCGCCTTGAGGCAAGGTTTGGACATTGATGCTTAAGAACCATCGAATGTTGGCATTGTTGAAGCGAATCGTGCCGGAGGCCCTATCGTGCGATCGTACATAGACTTTCTGGCCCTGAGGAGCGCCGAAAATCCATTGGAGCATATCAAAGAAATGCACGCCAATGTTGGTGGCAATGCCGCCACTCTTTTCCTCATCCCCCTTCCACGAGGCGTAATACCAGTGGCCTCGCGAGGTGATATAAGTGAGGTCCACGTCAAAAATGTAATGAGGATCTGTGGCCAATTTTTCTTGTACCTTCTCCCTCAACGCAATGACCTGCTCGTGCAATCGCAGTTGAAGAATGGTGAAAATTTGCTTGCCGGTAGATTGAGCGGTGGCTGTGAGCCCTTCTACGTTCCAAGGACGCAAGGTGATGGGCTTCTCACAAATACAATGCGCTCCGTTGCGCAAGGCATATCTAATGTGACTGTCGTGCAGGTAGTTAGGAGAACAAATGCTGATGTATTCTACCGCTTCACCACGCTCAGCTAACTTGTTCAAATGGCGATCGAATCGCTCAAACTCAGTGAAAAAGGCAGCTTCTGGGAAGTACGCATCTAGATGACCTACGCTATCGCTAGGGTCGTATGCTGCCACGAGAGTGCCGCCCACTTCGTGGATGGCTTGAAGGTGTCGTGGTGCGATATAACCCGCTGCACCAATAAGCGCGAAACGCTTCATTAGCCAATACGTTGATCGTAGGTATCCCCCATCGATGGGTTATCTCCCATTAATCGGGCCATCATTCGCTTCTTCACAATGTTGAAGATGACCATGTGCACATCTTCGGTGACTTCCATATCCATGACAGGAGCATGCACGTTAATGGTGGCAATTTCCGAGATTTTACCGCCTTTGAAACCGCTCATTGCTACCGTGGTAGCGCCTTGTGCGTTGGCGTATTCTAGGGCATTGACCACATTCTTGCTGTTTCCAGAACCGCTAATTCCGATGACCAAATCACTCGGTGATAAGAAGTTCTTGAGGGGCTCTACGAAAATGCTCTCCCAACCGATATCATTGGCGATGGCCATCATCGAGGGTAGATTGTCGTTCAAGCAAATCATTCTAAAACGCTTGTCTAGACCGTAGCTGGCACCTTTTAGGAAATCTCCAGCCGCATGGGAGGCTGAGGCACCGGAGCCGCCATTACCCATGGTGTAGATGTTTCCGCCCTTTTCGTAGGTGGTGTGGAAAGCTTCGACCAAGGCTTCTAAGGCTTTAGGATCAAGAGCGTCCAAGGTGGACTTTACAAGGTCGATATAGTGTTGTGCTTGCATGTGTTCTTTGTAGAATTGGCCACTAAAATAACTGATTTATTCGCGCCATCGTATAAATCCGATCACGCTCATGATAGAATATATGACCATCAAGGCTGCGTAGACCCAGAGTCCCTTCATGCCATAGAGCACGACGGAGGCAATATTCAACGGAATCCAGTAGTGAAATGCGGTTCGGATACGGCGGGTTTCTTGCCACGTAGCCCACAACCCAAAGACCGTAGTCAACGCATCGAAATACGCATAACTCACGTCGGGAAGTCGATTGAGCGACCATCCCAAGAGCGCTGCTATGGGGAGTCCTAACCACGCTAGACGCTGTGTTTTCGGGTGGAGATTGACTAAATCAACTTGATCTGACGAAGCATGTGCGCTCCACTGTGTCCAACCGTAAAAGCCCATGATTACATATACAATGTATAGCCCCATTTCCGCATAGAGGCCTATGCGAAGGAATAGCGCTACCGAAAGTGCGCTTCCAACTATACCTGCAGGCCATGCCCAAACTTTTCGCTGAATCAAGCCTACGAGAAAGGCGAGACTCAACAGTGTGGCGCTCCACTCTAAAACAAAATTTACGGACATAAAAAACCCCGAGCGTTGGTGCTCGGGGCTAATTTAAGATTATCTCTTTGGACTTATACCAACTCTTGAACCAAGTCAGCCGCTTCTTGCAATGCAATGGCACTATGTACTTCTAGTCCACTTTCATCGATCAATTTCTTCGCTTCTTCAGCGTTGGTTCCTTGAAGACGTACGATAATTGGTACGCCAATGTTGCCCATGTTCTTGTATGCATCAACAACACCTTGTGCAACACGGTCACAACGTACGATACCACCGAAGATGTTCACGAGGATCGCTTTCACATTTTCATCGCGCAAAATGATACGGAACGCCTGCTCAACGCGAGCTGCATCCGCTGTTCCACCAACATCTAGGAAGTTTGCAGGGTTACCACCTGCCATCTTAATAATGTCCATAGTGGCCATTGCAAGACCTGCACCGTTTACCATACAACCTACGTTCCCGTCAAGTTTCACGAAGTTCAAACCAGCTTCGCCAGCTTCTACTTCCGTTGCATCCTCTTCGCGAGTATCGCGCATTTCAGCGATGTCCTTATGACGGTACAACGCGTTATCGTCAATAGTCACCTTTGCATCTACCGCTAAGATCTTATCGTCTGAAGTCTTTAGTACCGGGTTGATCTCGAACAAAGACGCATCAGCACCTTCGTATGCTCGGTATAACGCCGTTACAAACTTGGTCATATCCTTGAACGCAGCACCACTCAAACCTAGGTTGAACGCTACTTTGCGTGCTTGGAATCCTGTCAAACCTACTTTAGGATCAATCTCCTCAGTGAAAATCAAATGTGGAGTTTCCTCTGCCACAGTCTCGATATCCATCCCTCCTTCTGTAGAGTACATGATCATGTTGCGGCCCGTAGAACGGTTCAACAATACTGACATGTAGAACTCAGAAGTTTCGCTTTCGCCTGGGTAGTATACATCCTCAGCGATCAACACTTGGTGTACCTTCTTCCCTTCTGCAGAAGTTTGAGGAGTCACCAGTTGCATGCCAATGATGCTATCGGCTACCTCTTCCACTTTATCAATGCCTTTCGCGAGCTTCACACCACCACCTTTACCGCGGCCACCTGCGTGTACCTGGGCTTTCACAACGTACCAAGAGGTACCTGTTTCTTCAGTGAGTTGTTTTGCTACTTCTACGGCCTCTGCTGGAGTCTGGGCAACTTTACCGCGTTGAATGCGTACGCCGTAGCCGGCTAAAATTTCTTTTCCTTGGTATTCGTGGAGGTTCATACTGTTCCTTGATTTGCAGGCAAATTTAGGGTACAGGCTTCGAACGATGAACCATTTTTATGGATTAAGTTGTTTACAGAAAAAGTGATGTGTATTCCCGATATTTGCCTTCATGACCAAAAACCTCCAAACCTTACTTTTCATTTTGGCCTTTGTAGGCTTAAATGGCCAAAACTTACAGAAGAAAAGCTTAGAAATTCCTGAACTCAGCGCGGACAATGTGTCGATCAACGGCGTTCTTGACGAGACAGTTTGGGCATCGAGTGCTCGTATCAGAGAATTGGACAAATATTTTCCAGAAGCCTTACCAACGCCTGAAGGCATTCGCAGCGACGTGCGTATTTTCTACACCCAAGAGGGTATTTATTTTGCAGGGACATTTGAAGACAATCGCGCGCCCATCTTATCACAATTAACGCCGCGAGATCGAATCAATGCTAACACAGATTGGATACACATCATCCTGAACCCTTTTAACGACGGTGCAAATGACTTCAACTTTTATCTAAGCGCAGCAGGCGTACAAGGGGATTCACGAGCAACGGGAGCAGGAAGTGAAGACGGTAGCTGGAACGCAGTTTGGTGGAGTGCAGTGATCAAAGAAGAAAACCGTTGGTCGTTCGAAATGTACATCCCCTACCAAGTACTCCGCATACCACAAGGATCCTCAGGTGCAGAAGCACCAGTATGGGGCTTCAATATCAAGCGAAGCATAAGAAGTGACCGTACCATGTACAGTTGGAACCCTATCGATCGCAACTTTAACAATGAAAGCCTCCAAAGTGGAGTACTAAAAGGAATCAACGTCATTAACCCTCCTTTGCGCATTAGTTTGAGGCCGAATACTACCGGGTCCTTCTTACAAAATGAAAAAGGCCAAGGTAGATACACGGGCGCAGCTGGAGCAGATATAAAGATTGGACTAAATAAAAGTTTCACCTTAGACATGACCCTACTCCCAGACTTTTCACAAGTCGCCTTCGATGAGCAGTTCGTGAATTTTGAAGCCTTCGAGCAGCAGTTCGACGAGAACCGTCAATTCTTCACGGAAGGCGTGAATCTGTTTAATAAGGCCGATCTCTTTTACAGCCGACGTATTGGGGGAAATCCGAAAAACTTCACCAATGCAAACCTCGGGGACTTGAGCAACACCACACAGAGTTTTACGCGCATGCTCAATGCTACGAAACTCACGGGAACAACGGATAATAATCTTAGCATGGGATTCCTCAACGCTATAACAGCGGCCAATTACCTCAGTGGTACAGATAGCTTGGGCAATGCAGTAGAAATCCTCACCGAGCCCCTCACTAACTACAATGTACTAGCAATTGATCAGCGCTTCAAAGGAAATAGTTCGGTGGGGATGATCAACACGAATACTACAAGGTATAATCAAGAAGGCAATGCCAGAGATGCCAATGTTACAGCGCTGACAGCGAATTTAAATTTCTTGGAGAACCGCTATTATTTCAATGGTTCGTTCGCTAGATCAGGGATTTATGATACTGAAGATGATTATACTGGATATTCGATGAATTGGACTACAGGCCAACAAGCTGGATCATGGAGATGGCAACACAGAATGGAATTAGTTAGTCCTACATACGACCCGAATGATTTAGGATTTCAGCGTCGTGGCAATAAAGTTCATCAGAGAGTACAATTAAGCCATCAAATTTTAGAACCTAATGCGTACTATTTGCGTAGGAGACATCAGATCATTGTACAATATAATCGCTTGTATGCGCCGTATGTGTTTGAACGTCTTCATTCAGAATATAAATTTTTTGGCTTGACCAAATCATTCTTGGCCTACGGATATAACCTCGAAGTACGTCCCAAGGAGTTTGATTACTTCGACCCAAGGGTTTGGGGACGCTACAGAGCAAATCCCGCCTCTTTTTGGCACAATGCATGGCTGAGTACAGATTTCCGAAAACCTCTCGCCTATGAATTGCGCGGTGGGCAATGGCGGTGGGCAGATTGGGGTGCTCGCGGACACTATGGTGAAGTGGAATTAATTGGACGCATTAATGACCAATTCAATCTTCGATTTGAAGTCGAAGCTGGCTCTCATCACCAAGTGGGTTGGGCACAAACCCTCAGCACGGACAGCATAGGAATGGCACTAAGACACCGCCGCAATGTGGAACAAACGCTCACTGGGCAATATTTATTTGGGCCCAATTCCTATTTGAGCCTCAACCTGCGCCACAGCTGGAACCGCATCGATAATGAGGCCACTTTCCACCTGAACGAAGATGGCTCACTAACCACTTCTTCAAGCTACACTGATCCAAACTTGCGCATCAACTTCTTCAACATCGACTTCAAGTATGTATTGTGGTTCGCACCGGGCCGCGAAATGAACCTCCTTTATCGAACCTCTATTGCAAATTCTGATGATGCTACGGCCTTGGGATATATTCAGAATATGCAGAGCCTGACAAACCTGCCGGCGGACCAACTCATCAGCCTACGCATTGTATATTTCCTAGATTATGCCCAAATGCGCAAATCCACTACCTTGCGCCCTAGATGATTGCCCTAGAGAACATACACAAGAGCTTTGGACAAACGCATGTGCTAAAAGGCATTACCACGTCCATTTCGCAAGGTGATTTTATCACCATTTCCGGCGCCTCCGGCGCCGGGAAGAGTACGCTCTTGCACCTCATTGCAGGATTGGACCAATGTTCTCAAGGCAGCATCACGTTCGAAGGAAAGGAAATCAGCTCATTGTCTAAAACCGCCCGTAACCAGTGGCGTAACCAGCGTGTAGGCTTGGTCTTTCAGTTCCACAACCTGTTGCCGGAACTCAATGCGTTGGATAATGTCATGGTTCCCAGTTGGCTAGGGAAACAGAATAACGAGCAGGTAGAAGCCCGCGCTAAAGAACTCTTGGAACGCCTAGGCGTAGGACACCGCCTGCACCACTACCCCAGCGAGCTTTCCGGGGGTGAACAACAGCGAGTGGCCATAGCAAGAGCATTGATGAATGCGCCTGATGTGCTGCTGGCCGACGAACCGACAGGAAACTTGGACAGCAAGAACGCAGATGAAGTTCATGCCATTTTAAAAGAGCTTAACGAAAAGCACGGCCAAACGGTGGTGGTAGTAACGC
>JAKMGS010000021.1 GCA_022424815.1 Schleiferiaceae bacterium
CTAGTAGCGCTTCAAAGGCAGGCTCCAACTCTTCGAGTTCCATCTTCGCCATTTCTTTGAAATCTGGGTCCGATTCTTCTTTAAGCACCGCCTTCGCTTCTGCAATACGGCTCTCCATCTCAATAAACTGCTCGCGCGCCTCGACAATAGGCTTGAGGTTTTTGTATTCTCTGTTCAATGGCACATAGCGCTTACCGTCCGAAATGATATCGGGCTGAATGATCAAATCATTGACCTCGTTGAAGCGCTGAAATACGATGTTGAGTTTATCGAGCATTACTGCTGTATTCAAAGGTTCCGAATTCACTACTGATGGTCAATTCCTTGTCCGCCCCAGCTTCCACTCGGCCCACGACTTGCGCTGGAACGCCAAATGATTCAGAGATAGCTATGATCTCCTCCGCCAATTCTGACGCTACATACAATTCCATGCGATGGCCCATATTGAAGACCTCATACATTTCTTTCCATGCCGTGCCACTCTCTTCTTGAATCATCTTAAATAGCGGCGGCACTGGGAACAAGTTATCTTTAATGACATGTCCTTCTTTGAGGAAATGCAAAATTTTCGTCTGTGCACCACCAGAACAGTGCACCATACCATCAATCTGGTGACGATACTTATCTAAAATTGATTTAATGATAGGCGCGTACGTTCGAGTAGGACTGAGCACCAACTTTCCAGCATCCAAAGGAGTATCTGTAGCTTCGGTCAATTGCTTTGAACCTGTATATACCAATTCCTGTGGGACAGCAGGATCAAAACTTTCTGGATACTTGGCCGCTAAACTCTTATCAAAAACATCATGGCGCGCACTGGTCAATCCATTGGATCCCATCCCGCCATTATACCCACTTTCATAATTCGCCTGACCAAAGCTGGCCAAGCCAACAATGACATTTCCGGGCTTGATGTTGGCATTATCTACCACATCGCTACGTTTCATACGCGCAACCACAGTAGAATCCACAATGATAGTGCGTACTAAATCTCCTACATCAGCAGTCTCGCCTCCCGTGCTTAAAATATTCACACCAAACTTTCCGTACTCCTCAATGAGCTCTTCCGTGCCGCCGATAATGGCCGCTAGTACTTCGCCGGTAATCAAACCTTTGTTCCGCCCGATGGTCGAGCTGAGCATGATATTCTCCGTAGCACCAACGCATAATAGGTCGTCGATATTCATGATGAGTGCATCTTGGGCGATGCCCTTCCACACGCTTACATCACCTGTTTCCTTCCAATACATGTAGGCAAGGGAACTCTTTGTCCCGGCACCGTCAGCATGCATGACCAAGCAATAGTCTTCGTCTCCAGTCAAATAATCCGGGACGATTTTACAAAAGGCCTTGGGGAACAAACCTTTATCAATGTTTTTAATGGCGTTGTGAACGTCTTCTTTCTGTGCACTTACGCCTCTACCGGCGTAACGTTCTGATGATGGTGTACTCATGCTGCAAAAATAAAAAAGAAGCGCGCACGGGAGACCCGTGCGCGCTTTCTTTTATTCAAGTGACAACTACTTGATTTGAATCCAGGATCCTATGATTAAGCCGCCGTCGTTTTTAATTCCGTTTAAACTCTTGATGTCTTTCGCTTTAACACCATTCCTTTTGGCGATTGAATTAATCTTATCGCCACGTTGCACTTGATAATGTGTTGCGTCAAATTCAGTGTAATCACCATTCTTTGTGACTTTAAGTACCATCCCTGCCATTGGACGCGCGCCCCTTAAGCCACCATTGAGTTTCTTGAGATCAACGATATTCATTCCATTGTTAGAAGCTATTTTACTCAAGGAACGATCTTTAGGCCCTAACGTAATGGTTTGTCCTATGGCGCGTACATCTTTCTGAGAAGGTGCTTTATCGCCAGATTCGTTTGCGGCGCTTTCATTAACCGGAGGAACGTAATCGTCTCGCAAGACTTTGAAATCTGTACGTCTATTAACCTGGTTTGCGATCTCCTGAGCATTTGAACTTTGACGACGAATAAACGACTCGCTCAACACGCTTCCCGCTTCGAATAAATCTGAACCTAAACCTTTATATTTTTCAGTGATTACAAAGGGTTCACTCTCACCCATCCCCACTGCCGTTAAGCGATCTGGGGACACTCCTTTTCCTATAAGGTAATCCACACAGCTTTGTGCCCTTTTTTGAGAGAGAACTTGATTCTTTTCTTCGGTATCGCGGTAATCCGTATGGGATCTAAGCTCAATGGTTATGGTCGGATTACGCTTCAGAATGCTGTAAACAGAGTCCAAGGCAGCTTTACTTTCTTCCCGCAAATCCCATTTAGCTAAATCAAAGAATACATTTGGAAGAACTATAGGAACCTCGAAGGGGTCCAACCTACATTCTATAGGCTTGCTATCGTTCAACTCAACGGAATATATCCATGGCTTATTATCTTTTTTGTCCTTTTCTTTAACTGCCCATCTTTCACACGGCACTTCCGTGGAAACATCAATGGTTTGGTCAAAAAATTTCTTTTTCGATACGGTAAACTTATACTCCACAGATTCTTCAAGTTTCCCTTCTGGAACTGGCACAATACCATCTACGCCTGATTTTGGTAGTTTACTATCCTTACCAGCTTTGGAGTTAATAGTAAGCGTGGCACCCTCAAGTGTTTTTCCTGTTTTAGAATTGTATAGAACGAAATTAGCAGTAAGAATGCGTTCCACTCGGCGAACAGAGTAGATATCAAATGATTGACGCTTTTCGCGGTCTGAAACTACATATCCAATCTCCGCCTCAACTCTATCCGGTCTCCAACGAATTGAGATATCATCTTGAGGGCTATTGATGTTTTTTCCTAGATTGATCGGGTCACCCGTGGGCATGCCCTTTGTGTCTAATTTTACCTTGTAACAATCAAATCCTCCGAAACCTACTCTACCATTGGAAGAAAAATATAGATATCCATCGGTATGCACGAACGGATGCAATTCATCGCCAGAGGTATTTACCATGGTTAGTTTTATCGGTCTCCCCCAAGATTTGCGTTTTTCACGAGCAACTACATATAAATCCTTTCCTCCATCGCTGCCTGGAACGTCTGCAGCAAAATACAGCAGCTCATCATCGCTACTTAATGCAGGATGTCCAATAGAACTTCCTTCCGGGAGGTCAATAGGGATCATTTCAGCCTGTGACCAGTCCTTGCCTACTAAAGTCGACTTCCATATCGCACATCCTAAATTCTGATTTTTAATATTCTCACAACGCGTAAAGTACATTTCCTTACCTCTTGAGTTGAAAGCTATAACTCCCTCGTGTGCTTTTGTATTTATAAAGTCTGAACTTAAGGGCTCTAAGTCATTGTAATCTGGATAATCTCCTTCATCGGATTTTTTACCTCTTCGTCCTCTTTTAGATTCTTCTTTGGGAGTAGCAACGAATATATCCGAATAGCGTTGTCCAATCCATCCATCTTCTTTCTTTCCCGTTGATTCATCATTCATTGAACTAATGTATACATCCGGGGTTCCTCGGCGCGTTGGAATGAAAGATATCGATAAATCTGCTTTATCCGAATTTACAATGTCAGGAAGACCGTCTGGCTCATCAGATAAAACGACATATTCGGGTACACAGTCGCTTTCCAACTGTCCAATGGCATAGTTACAATTATCTATGGCTTCATTGATAGCTTCGTTATCTGGGTCAGCTTTACGGCTTTCTTCGAGAGACTTAAGCGCTTCTTTGTAGGCTCGAATGGCATCTCTATTTTTTTTATCGTCCAATTCCGCAGAACAAATAACCATTTCAGCATATCTAAGATTTGCCATACTTCCATAGCCTAATTTCGCAGCACGATTGTATTGGCTAGAAGCTTTTCTACAATCACCAGATAAACGATGACATTCGCCAATATTGAAGGTAATTCGCATCTTTACCTCACGAGATTTTTCTTTTGAAATCGCTTTTTTATAGAGTTCTATGGCTGTAGAATACTCTTTGGCATTAAAATAATCATCCGCCTTTTTAGTGGTTTTGTGGAGTTCTACTTCAGTTTCTTCTCCCTTGGCGTCTTGGGCCGTTACTATCACTGGTAAGGCAAAAAGCGCAAATGCGAGCGTAAAGATCTTGCGTAACTGCATCAGAATATGGTCATCTAGTGTTTAAGCGGTCACCAATATAGTCAAAATCAAAAAAGAAACCCCGCGCTGGCGGGGTTTCTATTTAAATGAATCGAAAAAAAATCAATTATCTCGTGAATAGCATTTCACGGAATTTCGGCATTGGCCATTGTTCGTCGTCAATCATCAACTCTAGCTTATCACTTTCGTAGCGGATTACTTCAAAGAATGGTTTTACATTATCGTAGTAAGCAATGGCTTTTTCACGAACATCTTCCAAAGCGTTTGCAGCCTTGCGAGCCTCGATCATCGCATCCTTTGAAGAAAGAATTTTAGAGATGCGGGCACTGATTTCTTTGATCATTTCCAATTGCTCTTTTGCTACGCTATTGAAGGTTTCCGCATCCATGATTTCCTTTAGACGCTGTACGTTATCAATCAATGTGTTTTGGTACTTAATTGCCGTAGGAACGATGTGATTACCCGCAAGATCGCCTAGTACACGAGATTCAATTTGAATCTTCATGAAGTATGATTCCAACAAGATTTCGTGACGAGCTTCCGCCTCGCGGTGACTCATAACCCCCATAGCTTCGAACATACTCAAGCTCTGCTCGCTGACGTATGCATCTAGCGCACGTGGCGTTGAAGGTTCGTTATTCAAACCGCGTTTGGCGGCTTCTTCCTTCCATGCATCACCGTATCCATCGCCCTCGAAGCGAATGGCTTTGCTTTCTTTAATGTATCCTTTCAATACACTGAAGATGGCTTCGTCTTTCTTCAAGGAATCCTTCTCGATCAACGTATCGACGTCCGCTTTAAATTCGATTAATTGTTCCGCCATGGCTGCATTCAACACAGTCATCGGCTGTGCACAGTTAGATGCTGAACCTGCAGCACGTAACTCAAACTTATTTCCAGTAAAGGCGAATGGTGAAGTACGGTTACGGTCAGTGTTATCTAGCAATACATCTGGAATTTTACCTACCACATTCAATTTGAGGTCGGTCTTCTCTTCCGGAGTCATTTTACCGCCTTCGATATTTTCTAATTGATCCAATACCGCGCTCAACTGTTGACCAATGAACACTGAAATGATTGCTGGAGGTGCCTCGTTCGCCCCCAAACGGTGCTCATTACCTGCTGAGCCAATTGATGCACGAATCAAATCTGCGTGACGGTAAACCACCTTTATAGTATTAATAAAAAAGGTCAAGAACATCAAGTTGCTCATAGGCGTAGAGCCTGGAGCCAATAGGTTCACACCTGTATTTGTTGCCAACGACCAGTTATTGTGCTTTCCTGAACCATTGATGTTTGCGAATGGTTTCTCGTGCAACAAGACACGGAAATTGTGACGACGCGCCACCTTCTCCATCAAGTCCATGAATAACGAGTTGTGATCTACTGCAACGTTCGCTTCCTCAAAGACAGGTGCGAATTCGTATTGTGCAGGAGCCACCTCGTTATGACGTGTTTTTACAGGAATACCCAAAATGCGACTTTCGTATTCCAATTCTTTCATGAATTCAATCGCACGCTCTGGAATAGATCCAAAATAATGATCGTCCAATTGCTGTCCCTTCGCTGGCGCATGTCCAACAAGAGCACGACCTGCCAACTGCAAATCTGGACGTGCAGCAAAGTAGGCTTCGTCTACCAAGAAGTATTCCTGCTCCCATCCTAGGGTTGCATTTACTTTAGTAACGTTTTTATCGAAGTACTTACATACTGCGGTTGCCGCAGCATCTACAGATTGTAATGCGCGTAGCAGTGGTGCCTTGTAATCCAAAGCTTCACCAGTGTATGAAACGAATACCGTTGGTATACAAAGTGTCGTACCAAAAATGAATGCTGGAGATGTTGGATCCCAAGCTGTATATCCACGAGCTTCGAACGTATTGCGAATACCACCGTTCGGGAAAGAAGATGCATCAGGCTCTTGCTGAACCAGCATACCTCCTGAGAACTTCTCAATGGCCTCACCATTACCCGTTGGCTCGAAGAATGAATCATGCTTTTCAGCCGTCGTACCAGTCAAAGGCTGGAACCAGTGTGTGTAATGCGTAGCACCTAAGTTCAATGCCCAAGCCTTCATACCAGAAGCTACTTGATCTGCGATAGAACGGTTAATTTTCGTTCCGTTATCCATTGCGTCGATGACGGCCTTGTAGGCTTCAGAGGTCATGTATTCGCGCATCGCTTTTCTATTGAAAACGCGTGAGCCGAAGTAATCTGAAACTCTCGTTTCAGGTGCTTCGAAATTCTTAGGCTTGCGCCCCATTGTTTCTTCTAGTGCTAGAAATCTTACCGTTGGCATGAGGTTAATGTTTTAATTGCGTCAAAGATACCCCCTAAAAAGGAGGGTCGCAACCAAAAATTATTAACTATTTATCAAAACAACCCCTTAAAGCAATAGGTTAGCTACGAAAATTAGGTATGTTGCTAGTAATAACACCCCTTCCAAACGGTCTAGTCGATCCTTAGCGAACCAACCCATCAATGGAATTATTAACAATGAGAGACCCACGCTTACCCAAAAATCGGAGGTGAACAGCGCAGGATCATAAGAGGTAATGGGTTGAATAAGCGCAGTGAATCCTAAGACACTCAGGATATTAAAGATGTTCGAGCCGATAATATTTCCAATGGCTATATCTGATTCGCCTTTACGTGCCGCCATCATACTGGCGGCTAATTCGGGTACGCTGGTTCCAAAGGCTACTAAAGTGACAGAAATGAAGCGCTCGCTCATGCCTAGGAAAGTGGCGGCGCTAGCAATGCCCTCTACAAATTGGAGCGCACCAAAGCGCAGGGCTGCAGCTCCAGCGAACAAGAATAGGAGGCCTTTGATAATAGGCATAGTCTCAACCTCAAGATCCTCTCCAATGTGGAGGTCACGATTTTTACGTGCACTGCGGATTTTCACCACATTGTATCCAATCAAAAGGAGCACAAACACGAGTCCTTGCCAAAATGCAATTCCACCTAACCAAAGGAAAATCCCTAGGATTAGATTAGCCAGAAGGAGAAATAACCAATCCTTTCTGTAAGTCAGCTGGACGGCTTGCATTTTGAATACAATAGCGGTAAGCCCTAAAATAAGACCAATGTTGGCAATGTTAGACCCTATTACGTTACCCAGGGCAATATCACTACGGCCGTCCATGGCAGCCACAATGCTTACAAGAAGTTCAGGCGCGCTAGTAGCGAAAGCAACGAGCGTGAGACCAATGACTACTCTGGATACTTGAAGTTTGAGGGCGAGTCCAACACTACCACGTACCAAGAGTTCACCACCGGCGAGCAATAGTCCGAATCCCAAAAGCAATTTGACAATAATCAAAGCTTGGTGCCTCTTTTGATAGTATCTGAGACTTCTTTCACAGCATCTCTTCCCTCTTGGACTGTTTTCTTGACTTCTGTCATGCCATTTTCGTCAGAAGCATCTAAGATTTCTCTTTTTATATCATTCGTTGCATTACGCACTTGCTTGATCACTTTAGCCGCAGACCTAGCCATCGCAGGTATTTGATTTGGGCCAAAAAGAAGCAAAAAAATGAAGGCGATGATTACGAATTCGCCACCACTGATGTTGAACAATAGAAAAGTTTGAATCATAGTACGAAAATACATTAAAAAAAGCCCCGCTACTCACGTAGCGGGGCTTTGATATCATCCAAAATTTTCTGGCTTACTTCTTATCTTTTTTAGTCGCATCAAACATCACCGGTGTTGCGATAAACAGCGAGCTATAAGTTCCCACCAATACCCCTAACAACAATGCGAACATAAATCCGCGGATGACTTCACCCCCAAAAAGGAAGATTATTAGAAGCACGAAGAATGTGGTTAATGAGGTATTGAACGTTCGGCTCAACGTCTGGTTGAGTGACTTATTCACCCCATCCAGGAAGTTAGCCTGACGAGAGCCCATATTTTCACGAATACGGTCAAATACAACTACCGTATCGTTCAACGAGTACCCAATTACTGTCAAAATCGCAGCGATGAAGGCTTGATCAACTTCTAATTGGAAAGGTAATACACCGTCCAATAAAGAAAAGATTCCCAATACAAACAATACATCGTGGATCAGGGCAGCTACTGCACCCAAAGAGAATTGCCACTTGCGGAAACGGCCCAAGATGTAAAGGAATACTACGATCAACGAGAAAATGATACTATATACAGCACCCGTCTTGATATCATCGGCAATCGTAGGCCCTACAACGCGAGACCCTACCAAGCCTATGGCCTCTTCAGTATCGTCAGTAAAGAAATTCTCTTGCACAATGTCCTTTACAAAGTAGCCTTTAACACCTGCGTACAATTTGCTCTCGATATCTTCATCTACTGCTGTGCCGCTCTCACCGATGCGATAATTCGTAGTAATGATTACTTGATTTGCATCACCTAATGTTTTCACTAGAGGAGTGAACGTATTACCATCTTCATCAACAAATTGCTCGCTTAATGAAGTAGCAACTTCACTTACCTCTACTGGCTGGTCGAAACGCACTTGGAAAGAACGTCCACCTTCGAAATCAACGCCGAGGTTCAATCCTTTCGTGAAGAGTGAGAACAATCCAACCGCGATCACAACGGCACTCACACCATAGGCGATCTTACGCTTACGCAGAAAGTCAAAGTTGATCTTTGTATACCATTTCTCAGTGAGCTTGGTTGAAAAGCTCACGTTTTTCTTACGATCTAGTCGACCTTCGAAAACTAAACGAGAAATAAACAAGGCTGAGAATAATGATGTCAGGATACCAATAATCAAGGTAGTGGCGAATCCACGAATTGGCCCCGTACCAAAAGCAAATAGTATAATACCTACGATCAAGGTAGTTACGTTAGCATCAATGATGGCGCTGTTTGAATTCTTATAACCATCTACAATGGCAGCACGAAGTCCTTTGCCCATTCGTAACTCCTCGCGAATACGCTCAAAAATGATCACGTTAGCATCAACAGCCATACCGATGGTCAACACGATACCGGCCATACCAGGAAGAGTTAAGACTGCTCGGAAGCTAGCTAGCAAACCGAAAATCAAAAACATATTCACAAATAGCGCAAGGTTGGCGACCAATCCAGCCCCACTGTAATAGAAATACATGTAAACTAAAACAAGTAAGAGCGCAATAGCAAATGAGTTAATCGAATCCGAAATGGCTTCTTTACCCAATGATGGACCTACTACATCTGCCTGAATGATTCGTGCCGGAGCATCCAATTTACCAGCGCGTAAAATATTAGCTAAATCTGCTGCCTCCTCTTGAGTAAAATTACCTGTGATCTGAGTGCGTCCACCTGAAATTTCGTTTTGTACTTGAGGATTAGAGTACACATAATTATCTAAGACTACCGCTACCGATCTTTTTGGCGTCTGCGCAGCCGCTTCCGCAGTTAGTCTCTGCCATTTTTGGGCGCCGGTACCATTCATCGCCATGGTCACAATATTACGGTTGTACTCATCCAGATCCGGGCGAGCGTCAACAATCGCACCACCATCTAGGTCTGGAATACCTGCATTGTTTCCTTTGATGGCAAACAGAATAATTCTATCCAACTCACCACCGATACCTCCTGGATTGTGATTCCAAATGAATTTGACGTTGCGTATTTCAGTATTTAGAATGATGGCAGCTTCAGGACGCGATAACAGCTCGTTGACTTTCGCAGTATCACTGATTCTGGCATCCCCGATACTAGGGCCCGGCAGGAACATATTCTGTTGAAAGTCTACCGCTGGGCGCAAAACGTTCAGCAATGGTGTATTTCTGGAATTAACTGCCGAAGAATCTGTAGTCTCTTCTGCAAGGGCACTATCTTCTTCCGCTTCAATAATCACTTCTGGTAAATCTGGTGTTGAACTTTCTTCAGCCACTGAAGCTTCCGCGTTCTCATCAATATTTAGATCATTTAAGTCAATGGATACTGAATCCGCGGTAACCGGTTTTTCCGCCTCTATAACTTCTGCTAATTTCTCATCGATAGCGAACAACGTAGGAACAACTTCATTAGCCTCGTACATATTCCAAAACTGTAGTTCCGCGGTACTTTGTAGCAGTTTCTTTACACGGGCAGGATCCTTAACCCCTGGCAATTCTACCAAAATTCTGCCTGTTCCCTCCAAACGTTGAATGTTTGGCTGAGTCGTACCGAACTGGTCGATCCGTGCGCGAAGTACAGTAAATACGTTTGCAATTGCAGCTTCAACATCACGACGAATTTCAGCTTGGATGGCTTCGTTTGAAGCATTGAATCCAACCTTTTCTGTCATTTCTGGTGTACCGAACAAACTAGCGTCGCTCAACATGCGACCGCCTCCTGTTTCTGCCACCAATGCATCAAATTCTGTAAAGAACGTATTTAAATAGTTGTTCTGACCTTCACGTTGTGCAACGTCCGTGTTTGTCAGGGTTTGTTGAAATAACGGATCCTGAGCGTTCGCAACTTGACCTTTAAGGACGTCCTTGACGCTCACCTCCAAGATCACATTCATTCCACCTTTAAGGTCTAGACCCAGATTCATTTCATTCTTCTTGACTTCAGCGTAGGTGAAGTTCAAACCTGGATAAACCTCTTGGGACATCATGCTATCTAAGTAGGCTGTTTTAACCTCAGCATCACCAGCGGAAAAAGCCTCCGCATCACTTTCTACGCTATTCGCAACCCATGTAAATGAAAGCTGGTAAAGTGAAGCCAGCCCTAAAGCAATCGCGAATGCGGTAATTAATCCTTTGTTCTGCATCCTGTGTTGGATTATTTCTATTTTTCAATAACGCGCAAATATAGGCAAGTCCCCGTGCCTAACCTAACAGTTTTTCTCGTAAGACCACACTATCTTAGCCATATGTTCAAGCTTCTGGCCAAAATTACCTTTCTAAGCACCCTACTACTCGGTAGTTCGGATGCTTACGCACAAATTTATACCAATAGATTAAGCTTTGATTGGACCGTAGGACCCACGGTGATGAGTGGCAGTGATACGGTGGATTATGCCTTTATGGGCGGGGCCGATTTGCCCCAGTGGTCGCGTATCGACCTCAACTTAGACGGCACCGAAGATTTAGCCATTTTCGACCGTCAAGGCAATCGATGGATCACCTTTTTGGCAGAGAACAATGAATGGATTCCTGCACCGCACTATGCAGAAGAACTACCTGCCGTGGAATATTGGGGATTGTTTAGAGATTACAATTGCGACGGAAAAAAAGACCTATTCGCCTTCGTTTTAGGGGGCATGGGCGTTTGGGAAAACACCAGCACGACAGATTCCTTGAGTTTTACTTGGGCTCTGAGCGGCAACTACCTTACCACCGACGCCGGCGGCACCACAACGAACCTCTATAATTTCAGCAGCGACATTCCAGCCATCGTTGATATTGACGACGATGGGGATTTGGACGTACTCACCTTTGGGCAGCGCTCCACCATAGAATGGCACGAAGGCTTAACATCCTGTGGATTAGATTTCTCTATGAATACCACCTGCTGGGGCCGTTTCGAAGAAAACCTCGCCACCAACAACCTCACCTTAAACGGCTGCGCGGGCGTACAGAAAATGGAAATCGCCGGCAAAACCTCTGCAGGCATGCACGCGGGCTCCACGCTTCTGGTACTCAACCTCGACGGAGACACGTTGAAAGATGTACTTATTGGCGATGTTAGCTTTACTAACCTCGTCGCAGCCTACAACGGTGGACACATGGATAGTGCTTTTATGGTCAGCAAGGACACGCTATACCCCACGACCAATCCTACGAACATTAGGTACTTCCCCGCACCGTTCTATGAAGACCTGAACTTTGACGGCACGCCGGACCTGATGGTCAGCCCAAATCTGAACGGCTCCATCAACACGCGCAACGCCTGGCTCTACACCAATACAGGCGCTGCAAACAACCCGAGCTGGAGCACCCCAGATTCTTCTTTCTTAGTGCGCGATATGCTCGACCTCGGTTCGGCAACGAAGCCTGCCTTAGTGGATTTAGACTTTGATGGCGATTTTGATTTAGTCATTGGCTCCATGGGAAAATATCAAGGCCCAAGTACCTACAAAAGCAAGTTGGTGTACTACAAGAACTCCGGCACCAATACGAACCCAGCCTTTACACTCGCGGATTCGGATTTTGCCAATGCAGGATATAACAACCTAGGCGAAGAGCTATGTCCTACCTTCGCCGACCTCGACGCGGACCTCGATCCAGATATGATCGTAGGAGCGAAAAACGGCTTGATCTACTATTACGAGAACACTGGAAGCTTTTTAAGCCATAGTTTTACCTACCGTGGTGCGATTCAAAGCATTGACGTGGGCAATCATGCCACTCCGTATTTGGGCGATGTGAATGGCGATGGGGTGGCCGATTTGCTTATCGGAAACGAAGCCGGTACGGTAGCCTATTATGAGAAAACAGGTACTTGGCCCAACCTCTTTACCCTAAACGCCAGCCAATGGGCCGGCATCGACATGGGCTCTACCACCGCACCGAGTGGCCACAGTGCTCCCGCAGTCATCTACGGCACGGACACCACTCTATTCATCGGCTCCGAAGATTTGGGCGTGGTGCAAAAGGATTCCTTAAAAATCATCACCAGCGGCGCCACTGCATCCGTAGACCTCAACCTTGGCGGCGGCACACAAACTTCAAGCAGCCGCATCGAAACCCCCTTTGGAGGATCCAAGCGCAATGGACGCACACAAATCATTTTCACTAAAGACGAGCTCATCAATGCCGGCGGACGCTTCGGGCAAATCGAGACCGTAGGGTTTGAGGTGGGTACCAACAATAGCCTCTACCTCACGCAAGGATTCAACATCAGGTTCAAACACATCTCAGATACTGCCCAGACCAATTTCCATAGCCAAGATCTCACCGAAGTCTACAGCGGCATTCGCGTGATGACCACCGGGTGGAACGACATCCCACTAGATGTTCCTTTTACTTGGAACGGGGTTGACCACCTTCTGGTTGAGATTTGCTTTTCCAAACACGCACAGACCGGTGATATTCCCGTTATTCTTCAAAGTACTCCATTCCACGCCACCCTCTATGGCGATGTGAGCAGCTGGAATGGCATCACGAACAATGGATGTGGCATGCCTTACGGCGGCAAACTCAAATTGCGCCCGAACATGAGGTTCAACTTGGTCCCTACCTTAAGAGATATGGATGCCCATTTCACGGCTGCCGGCAAGCGCCTGCACCCTGCCGTGGCCGACCTTAACGCAGATGGCTATCCAGATGTGATCTTGGGTAATATGAGCGGTGGCCTGCATTATTTCGAAGGCAAGGCATTCAACAATATCAGCGTGGAAGAAACTCCGGCCCAAGCGCCAAGCTGTATTATTTTCCCCAACCCCACCTCGAACAGGATTTTGTTCCAATGTGCAGCCTCGTATCTCGAGCAAGCCCATCTACTAAGCCTACAAGGCGAACACATCGGTAGCTTGAGCACGACCGAAGAAAACATGCTGGATCTACCCGCAGGCATCTACATCGTAGTTCTGTACCGAGAAGACGGACAGCGCGAAACCCATCGATTGATTGTGCAATGATGCCCGGTACGCCCATCCTAGTATTCGACGGACCCTGTACCTTGTGCAACCGAACGGTACAATGGGTATTTGAAAAGGACATCCGGGAACGTATATTATTCACCTCTTTACAGAGTAACTGGGCACGAGCGAACGTCCCTGCTTCGCTGTGGACCATAGATTCAGTGCTTTTCTACGATGGCATACAGTGGCATGTGAAAAGTGATGCTGTTCTCTACCTACTGCGGGAACTCCCAAGACCCTGGCACTCTTGCTTTAAACTGAGAATCCTCCCAAGAATACTGAGAGATCTGGGTTATGATCTTTTGGCACGATTTCGTTATGGACTCTTCGGCACCGGAAGTTGTGCACTCTTGCCCAAGGAGCGGGTTTTGGATTGAATTTCGTTCTCCCATTTTATCTGCCTTAAGCTACCTGAGAAATTCACAAACGCTCGCGGTTCGTCGGTTCGTGATGCTCACACTCCTTCATCTGCCTTACCGGCATTCTGTGCGAGCGCGATGTGCTCGCATAAGGGTAAAAAAAAATACGAGCCGCCCTGCGGGCGGCTCGTATCAAATCACGCAAATTTTTCGCGCTTATAGGTTCGCATCTAGTGCGCTGTTCATCTTGCGAACAGCTTCAGCCGAAGCTTCGAATTTTGCTTTTTCGTCCTCGCTCAAATTGAACTCAACAACATTTTCCCAACCGTTCTCACCAACGATCACAGGTACACCGATACAGATATCGTCTTGGCCATATTCACCGTTTAGCAATACTGAACATGGGAACATTTTCTTTTGGTTGCGTACGATTGACTCAACAAGCTCAGCACCTGCAGCACCTGGAGCGTACCAGGCAGAAGTACCAATCAATCCTGTCAACGTTGCACCACCGACCATAGTCTCTTTCACAACATATTCTTGCTGCTCATCCGTCAGGAACTGAGTCACTGATATGCTGTTGTAGGTAGCGTGCTTGATCAAAGGAATCATTGTAGTATCCCCATGACCACCGATCACCTGACCTTGAAGGTCATTAGGAGAACAACCTAGCTGCTCTGCCAAACGGTACTTGAAACGGGCTGAATCCAAGATGCCCCCCATACCGATGATGCGGTTTTTAGGCAGACCTGAAGTCTGAGACGTCAAGTAGGTCATGGTATCCATAGGGTTAGAAATCACAACAATGATGATATCCGGGCTGTGCTCGATCAAGTTCTCCGTAACCGTTTGAACAATCTTTGCATTGGTGCCGATCAATTCTTCGCGTGTCATTCCTGGCTTACGAGGAATACCAGAAGTGATAACAGCCACCTTAGAACCGGCAGTCTTTGAATAGTCGTTGGTCGAGCCAACTACCTTAGAATCATAGCCGTTCAAAGTAGCACATTGGTTCATATCCATCGCCTTGCCTTCCGCAAAACCTTCTTTGATGTCGAGCAATACAATTTCCTCTGCGAGCTCGCGACGAACCATGTTCTCTGCAACCGTGGCACCTACGTTACCGGCACCTACTACGGTGATCTTCATATGTATGTGATTTTTAGTTTGTTTGACTCCCACAAAGGTACATCACGTACAACCGATTTTCATCGATTTTTCAATAAATCCGGTCATTTGCTATCCCCTGATTTATTCGTTGTTCTTCCTTAACTTTGTAGCTTGAAAAGATTGACGCAATGGTACTCCTAAAACTCATCGGCATCACTATCGTATTGGTTGGACTTGGCTTCGCCGGGATCGCGATTAAAATTTGGGCAAAGAAAGACGGCGAATTCGCTGGTACTTGTGCTTCACAGAGCCCTTTCTTGAATCAGGATGGCGAGACTTGTTCGTACTGCGGGAAGAACCCGAACCAATGCGACAATAGTCTAGAACAAGCTTAATTCAGCTCGTACTGGGACCAGTTTGACGTGGTTTGAACCTCAAACTCCCCGTATTTATTTCCTACGATGAAATATCCTTCTGTATTGGCGAAGCGCTCAATCATTGCCTTCGATTCTTCCAGCCCTTTCACCATACATGCAGTAGCCAAAGCATCGGCCTCAGTTGCAGTTTGAGCAATAATACTCACACTTAATAGATTACTGACAACCGGTTGACCACTGGTCGGATCTATAGTGTGAACCACGCGCTGACCATTTTCAGCCAACCAATACTTACGGTAATTCCCGCTGGTAGCTAGAGACATAGAATCTAACTCAACTATGGTCTGGTATTGACCAGAAACACGTTCTTCTTGTGGCTGTTCAATACCAATTCGCCACAATCGACCATCTAAATTTTTACCCTTACAACGTACCTCACCACCTATTTCAATCATGTAGTTTTGAACATTTTGATTTCGGAAAAAATTAGATACTACATCCACAGTATAGCCCTGTGCAATGGCATTTACATCTAGTTCATAACCTCTCGGCAACGTATACTTCTCCATCATAGGACCCGGACGGCGACTGATTAATCCTTCATATCCGACAAAACTCATCAAGCTGTCCAAATTGACGCTTTCATTATGCGTACCACCTGAAAAACCCCATGCTTTGATGAGTGGCGCTATAGTAATATCGAAGGCTCCACCAGTCAAATCACTCAAATGTAATGACCTTAAAATGAGTCCATGAAAATCATTACTTAGGTAAATGGATTCACCTTCATTGAGACGAGAGATCTCACTGTCCTCCACCCACAAACTCATTTGTTGATCCATGGATTTGAGGATGGAATCGATGTCTATGCGGTAATCTACGCCTTCCGGCACGAGGTAGCTGATGCTGAATGTGGAGCCCTGTGCGGGACCTTGGTTAGTCATTTGGACCAATTCCGGTTCGCTTTGACAGGACCAAAGTAGTGGAAGGAAGAAAAAGGCGCGTAGTAGTTTCATAGAATGAAAATAAAAAAGCCGCTCCATGCGGAGCGGCTTAGGTTATCATTTTTTTCGATTATCCACCGAAATCATCGAAGCTTACGTTCTCTGGTGGCACACCGAAATCGTCTACCATCTTCAGAACCGCTGCATTCATTAGCGGTGGTCCACAGAAGTAGAACTCGATATCTTCTGGTGCATCGTGGTGGTTCAAGTAGTTATCGATTACCGCTTGGTGAACGAAACCTACGAAGCCATCACCTTCGTCATCCATGTTCTCCTTACCATTCCAGTTATCCTCTGGTAGTGGCTCTGACAATACTAAGTGGAACTTAAAGTTCGGGAACTGCTCTTCTATCTGACGGAAATCGTCAAGGTAGAACAACTCGCGCTTCGAACGACCACCGTACCAGTAGCTCACCTTACGGCCAGTCTTCAACGTGTGGAACAAGTGGAACAAGTGCGAGCGCATTGGTGCCATACCAGCACCACCACCGATATACAACATTTCAGCGTCTGTCTCTTTGATGAAGAATTCACCGTAAGGACCTGAGATAGTCACTTTATCGCCTGGTTTTTGATCGAATACGAATGAAGAACAAACCCCTGGGTTTACATCCATCCATCCGCCTTTCTTGCGGTCGAACGGTGGCGTAGCAATACGAATGTTCAACATTACGATATTACCTTCTGCAGGGTGGTTGGCCATAGAGTACGCACGGAATAGTGGCTCTGGGTTCACCATCTTAAGATCCCATAGTTTGAACTTATCCCACTCTGCTTGGAATTCATCAGGAGCCTTACCCAATTTCGGGTGAGACGTAATATCAATGTTCTTGAAATCTACCGTTGTTGCAGGTACATCTACCTGGATGTAACCACCAGCTTCGAAGTCTAGTGTTTCACCTTCCGGTAGTTTTACGACAAACTCTTTAATGAAAGAAGCGACGTTGTAGTTACTTACCACTTCACACTCCCACTTCTTGATACCGAAGATCTCTTCAGGTACTTTAACGTTCATGTCGTTCTTCACCTTAATCTGACATCCTAAACGCCAGTTATCCGCAATCTCCTTACGGTTGAAGAATCCTGTTTCTGTAGGTAGAATTTCACCACCACCTTCGGTCACTTGACATTTACACATACCACAAGTACCACCTCCACCACAAGCGGACGGCAAGAAGATCTTTTGGTTGCTCAAAGTATTCAATAGCGTAGTTCCAGATTCTACTTCGACCTCATCACCGTTGATGTTCAACTTCACTGGGCCGCTTGGAGAAAGGCGTGCTTTTGCTTGTAAGAGTATCGTCACGAGGGCCAAGATGACCACTACGAAAACCGCTACTGCTGAAATGACTGTGCTTGTTGCTAAAAACATGATGCGAACCGAATTATAATTTAATACCCATAAAGCTCATAAACGCGATACCCATCAAACCGGTAATGATGAAGGTTATACCTAAACCACGCAAAGGAGCAGGAACATTTGAATAACGGATTTTTTCACGGATGGCGGCGATGGCGACAATGGCAAGGAACCAACCAACTCCTGAACCTAAGCCGTAGACAGCCGCCTCAGAAATAGTTCCAAATGCTCTTTCTTGCATGAAGAGGGAGCCCCCTAGGATTGAACAGTTTACCGCGATCAATGGCAGGAATATACCCAATGCACTGTAGAGTGCAGGAGCAAACTTCTCTACGATCATTTCGATCAATTGGACCATAGAGGCAATCACTGCGATAAACATGATGAACGACAAGAAGCTCAAGTCGACATCTTCAAAACCTGCACCTAACCATTTACTTAAAGCACCAGGTTGAAGCACATAGTTTTCTAATAACCAGTTTACCGGCAAGGTGATGACCAACACAAAGGTTACGGCAATACCTAGACCTACTGCTGTTTTTACGGTTTTAGAAACCGCCAAGTACGAACACATACCTAAAAAGTATGCGAAGATCATGTTCTCGATGAAGATCGAGCGAACAAATAAGTTAATTAGTTCTTGTCCCATATCGGCTTAGTTTTCTTCAATGAGTTTAGTGTTTTTCGCACGTTGTGCCCAGATGATTAGGCCTACAACGATCAAGGCCATCGGAGGGAACAAGAAGAACCCGTTGTTGGCGTAGAATCCTCCGTTTGCGATGTACCAACTGTCTGGAATCACTTGGACCCCAAGTAATGCACCAGAACCTAGCAATTCACGGAAGAAGGCAACAGCGATCAAGATCACGCCATAACCGATGGAGTTACCGATACCGTCCATGAAGGCTTTCCAAGGACCATTGCCCAAGGCGAATGCTTCGAAACGACCCATAATGATACAGTTCGTAATGATCAAACCCACAAAGACTGAAAGTTGCTTACTCAC
>JAKMGS010000206.1 GCA_022424815.1 Schleiferiaceae bacterium
TAAACGGTAGATTCGGGGAGTAATGATGGGTTTTTCACAGATTGGATGGCCATCACTTCCGCGTGGGGCTTGCCGGCGCGGTGGTGGTAGCCTTCACCTATAATTAGGCCGTTGTGTACGACCACAACGCCCACCAACGGGTTAGGAGAGGTGTTGCCGCGAGCAAAATTGGCCAATTGTAAGCAACGTGTGAGAAACTTGCGATCTGACATGTAACAAAGGTAGGGTAGTGTGGCTATTTTCGAAGTACATGAAACCACTTTCGACATTCAAAAATACGGCATTGTCTGCACTCGCGGACTTTTATGACGAGCGTGAGGCGCAGAATGTGGTTTCATACTGGTTTGAGCAACGCCTAAGGCTTAGTCGAACGGATTTCGTTTTGAAGCTAGAAGAACCTGTTGATTTCCCAAGTTTCGAGGAAGATTTATCTCGGCTACAGCAACATGAGCCGGTACAATATGTATGCGGTCGTGCGCCTTTTATGGACTTTTGGCTTGAGGTAAGTGGGGATACGTTGATTCCGAGACCAGAGACGGAAGAATTGGTTCAATGGGTCTTAGAAACTCTTCCCCAGCACAAGCTAACATTACTAGATGTAGGTACAGGCAGCGGAGCCATTGCGATCGCCCTTAAACGTGCTCGACCGAGTTGTACGGTCATTGCCATAGATGTGGATTCGGAAGCACTGGATATCGCTCAACGTAACGCAAAAATTTGTGGTGTGGCTGTTGATTTTAGACAGGTTGATGTATTAGAACAAAGCCTACCAGCGGCAGATATAATTATAAGCAATCCGCCGTATATACCGGCGATGGAGCTGCAAACAATGGAGCCACATGTCATTCGTCACGAACCGGGATTGGCGCTGTTTGTGCCGGATAATGATCCGCTGTTGTTTTACAAAATTATCGCTCAACAGGCGTCCACAGTTTTCTTTGAAATCCACATGGATTTTGGCAAGGAAATGCGGGAGATGTTGGCTAAATTTGGGTTCGATCGAATAGAACTGCGGAAAGACCTGCAAGGGCGCGACCGAATGATATTAGCACAGCGATGAATCCACAAGAACGTATTGCCGACCTAAGAACTGCGCTCCATGCGCACAACCACAGGTACTACATACTGGATCAACCCACTATTTCAGATTTTGAATTTGACCAATTACTCAAGGAATTAGAGCAACTCGAGCGTCAGTACCCTAAGTTCTACGACGAAAACAGCCCAACCATGCGTGTGGGAGGAAGTGTCGTGAAGTCGTTCAATACGGTGGTGCACCAATATCCTATGCTGTCTTTGGGCAACACCTATAATTGGGAGGAATTGGCCGATTGGATTGGGCGCGTAGAGAAATTGGCCCCTGAATCAACCTTCGTTTGTGAACTCAAATATGATGGTGTTGCTATTGGCATTCGATACGAGTACGGCAAACTAGTTCAAGCAGTGACTAGGGGAGACGGTACTCAGGGAGATGATATTACAACCAACGTGCGCACCATTAGAAGTGTGCCCTTACAGCTTAATGGACCTGCACCTGAGAGTTTTGAAATTCGCGGAGAAATTGTGTTGCCACATGCAGCTTTTGAGCGTTTAAATGCGGTGAGAAGGGTCGAGGGTCAGGCTGAATTTGCAAATCCACGTAACTGTGCCTCCGGTACACTCAAACTTCAGGACAGCAGTGTTGTGGCCTCGAGAGGGCTAGATGCTTACTTGTACTTTGTGCTGCCCGATGGAGTGCTGGCGGACACACACAGTAAAACTATCGAAGCTGCGGGAAATCTGGGATTCAAAGTGCCTAGAACGTCGGACAAATACATCGCTGAGTGTTCGGGCATAGAAGAGATCAAATCGTTCATTGAATATTGGGACGTAGAGCGTCATCAATTGCCATTCGACATCGACGGCATTGTCATAAAAGTCAATGATTACAAGGCTCAACAAGATTTGGGCTTTACCGCAAAGTCCCCTAGATGGGCCACTGCGTTCAAGTTCAAGGCGGAGCAGGTAAGTACGAGATTAGAGCACGTGAGTTACCAGGTTGGTCGTACCGGGGCCATAACCCCTGTGGCCAACTTGAAACCCGTATGGCTAGGTGGGACTACTGTGAAGCGCGCCTCCTTGCATAATCAAGATCAAATTGCCCTGCTTGATTTGCACGAAGGGGATGAGGTCTTCGTGGAAAAGGGAGGTGAGATTATTCCTAAGGTAGTAGGTATTAAGCTGGATGCGAGAGCAGAAGGTGCGGTGCCCGTAG
>JAKMGS010000207.1 GCA_022424815.1 Schleiferiaceae bacterium
ATGTATCCCTCGATATTAACGACGGTGAGGTGTTTGGTCTTGTTGGCGAAAGTGGCTCCGGAAAATCTACTGTCGCGCGGATGATCGGTACACTCCTTGATGTAGATAGTGGGCGTGTCCTGTTTGATGGCGATGACGTGACTTCAATGGCTTCTGCAGAGCTTGCAGATTATCGTCGCCAAATTCAGATGATTTTCCAAGATCCTTTTTCAAGCCTCAATCCTCGAATGAAAGTTGAGAGCATCGTCGCCGAACCACTTTTACACCATAAAATACTACCTCGTGATCGAGTAAGCGTACGCGTGGAAGAGTTGCTAGATCGTGTTGGTTTGACACGTGCCGCAGCTGCAAAGTATCCGCACGAGTTCTCTGGTGGCCAGCGTCAGCGGATCTCCATTGCGCGCGCGCTAGCAACGCAGCCACGGTTTTTGATTTGTGATGAACCAACGAGCGCTTTGGACGTATCTATTCAGGCGCAAATTCTTAATATTCTGAAAGACCTGCAAGAACATTTAGGACTGACCATGCTGTTTATCAGCCATGATCTACCAGTAGTTCGCCAAATGTGTGATCGGGTTGGGGTTATGAAACAAGGACAATTGGTTGAAGTGCAAGGCACTGAAACACTATTCACCAATCCGCAGCAAGATTATACTAAGAAGTTGCTAACGCTCATGCCAAGGCTTGCGCAGTTGTCGGGATAATTTATTGGTGCGCTTTCAAAAATACTAGTAAAGACAATTGATTAAGAGATGTTGACGTGAATGTTAGTGAAATTTCAAAATTCTTTGAACAGTTAGCTATTTAACCGAACCCGCAAGTTTAAACGTTACATTAGGATACTAAATGTCAGACAACACGGTAAACAGACTAGCAAGACTGCGCCAGCGTATGAGTGAGACTGGCACCGACTTGGTCGCCGTTGGTCCAAGCAGTCATATGCAATGGTTGTTGGGGCTTAATCCACATGGCGATGAACGCCCTGTGATGGCGTTGGTGACTATTGATAATGCTGGCGTTTTGATGCCGAAGTTGAATGCTGAGGCTGCTCGCGCACAATGTGGCAGCATCCCTTTTTACGAGTGGAGTGATGCGGATGGTCCGCAAGTTGCGCTGACTACGTTATTGAATAAACTCGATATCAATCGTCCTGGCCTCAACGTTGTTATTGATGAGATGATGCGGGCGGATTTTGCGTTCTTCTTGCTTGATCAATTTGAGACTCCAATCCACCGGTTCACTCAAGATACAGTAGGTAGATTACGTGCAGAAAAGGACGCCGAAGAACACCGGCTACTCCGTGAATGCGCGCGCCTAAATGACTCAGCCTTTGAGTTGGCCTTTGCGTCGCTTCGCACCGGAATGTCTGAAAATGATGTCAAATCCATTTTAGTTGACCATTACCACAATCATGGGGCAGAGTCTGCGTTTTGTATTGTTGGTTTTGGAGCAAATAGCGCTTTTCCTCATCACCATACTGGCACAGATGTGCTGCAGCCAGAGATGGCCGTACTTATTGATTCAGGTTGCCGTTTGAACGGATACCCATCCGATATGACGCGCTGTGCATGGTATGGAGATATGCCTGATCCAAGGTTTACAAAGACTGCTGATATAATTGAAACGGCGCTGCAGTCTGCGTTAAAAGTGGTAGAGCCTGGTAGGGCATGCAGTGAGATTGATGAGGCCGCGCGTAGTGTGATTGCAGCCTCGGGTTATGGTGCGGCATTTCCACATCGGACGGGACATGGATTGGGCGTTGATGTCCATGAGCCGCCATATATTACGGCCAGTAATAACCAGCCTCTGGCGATTGGGAATGTCTTTTCAATTGAACCAGGAATCTATTTGACCGATTCCTTCGGGATTAGGCTGGAGGATATTGTGTATCTTGGACCTAGTGGCCCAGAAATTTTATCCGACTTGTCACGAAGCGTGCTACAGATCACTCCCCGGTATTGACGGTGGCGTCGCAAAGGTTCTGTCTTAATACATCACCTTGCCTGACAGCGGTCTACTAATTAGTTTTTTGCAATGCCCAATCTTGTATCATTCCGTTATTTCAACACTAACCGCTGAGTTCACCGACCTTGTCATTATCACGCTTTTTTAAAACTGAAGTGTTTCTAAATACTGTGTCCCGCCATTGGTTGGAGACACAGTGTTTGATCCAAACCATTTAAAAACTCAAAAACACACTTTTGCGCACACCAATTTAAGAGACATGCAACTTATTGCA
>JAKMGS010000208.1 GCA_022424815.1 Schleiferiaceae bacterium
TGCCTGACTTATAAACATAAATTAAACCCTAATTAAAACAATGTGTTAGAAGATGAAGTGATATTGAATACTATAAATTAAAATCGATAGTGACGGGCGCATGATCGGAGAACCTCTCATCACGATAGATACTAAAGCCCTCGCCAGATCCCGATAACCCGGGCGATACAAGCATGTAGTCAAGTCGCCATCCCGTATTGTTGGCCCAGGCCTGACCGCGATTGGACCACCACGTATACAAATCCGGCTCTGTGGTCATTTGCCGGAATATATCGACCCAGCCCTGCTCCTCGTAAAGCTTTGTAAGCCATTCCCGCTCATATGGCATGAATCCCGAGTTCTTTTGATTACTGCGCCAATTTTTGAGATCAATATTCTGATGGCAGGTGTTCCAGTCTGCACAAATGATGAATTCCCGCTGTTCCTTCAGCAATTCAGCCATATGTGGCGTGAACCGCTCCATGAAAACGTCTTTTCTCGCCTGGGCATCATCATTGCTTGAGCCGGAAGGCACATACAATGAGATAACGCTTAATCCATCGAAGTCAGCACGTAAATACCGGCCCTCCGAATCAACCGGCTCCCACCCTACTTTGACCTCTATCGCTGATGGTTTTTGCTTGGCGTAAAGCGCTGTCCCGCTATAACCCTTGCGTTCAGCGTCGTTGTAGTAGCAGTGATACCCATCAGGCCGGAACAGCTCATCCACTAACTGGTATTCCTGAGCCTTCGTCTCTTGTATACAAACCACATCAGCGTTCTGCTTACCTAGCCACTCAAAAAAACCTTTGCGGTGAGCAGCTCTTATGCCATTGGTATTGCAGGTAATCACTCTAAACACGTAATTCAGTCCTGTTTGATGCCCTGTACCATCGATTGGGCGCCTTTGATGAAATCTTTGGTCTCTTTGGAGTCTTCTTTACCATCCCGAAGCAGTCGCATATCCACGGGAACTGCGATGCCTTTTACCGCTGCGGGACGCGCCTTTATTGCCTTGTGCCAACGTTGAAGGTGTTCCAGCCCTTCAATTTCGATACCGCTCCAGCGGTACGTACGTACCCACGCCCAATTAGCCATATCTGCAATACTGTAATCGCCAGCCAAATATTCAGTTTTGCCTAGCTGTGTATTTAAAACTTCGAACAACCTGCGGCCTTCGCTTTGATAGCGGTCGATAGCAGCCTCGATTTTCTCCGGAAAATACCGATAAAAGACATTTGCCTGGCCCATCATGGGACCCACACCGCCCATCTGAAACATCAACCACTGAATCACCCGCGACCGACCGACAATGTCGGTGGGTAAAAACTTACCAGACTTCTCTGCAAGGTGGATCATGATCGCCCCCGATTCAAAGATCGACAACTCGTAATCCCGATCGTAGATCGCGGGTATTCTCCCGTTCGGAGAATGCTTTAGAAATGGCTCCTGCTTCTGCTCACCTGACCTTAGGTCAATGGTGTGTACCTCGTAATCAAGCCCCATCTCCTCTAGCGCAATCGAAACCTTGTGGCCGTTAGGTGTTGGTGATGTATAAAGATCGATCATAGACCGAGTTCGGCGATGGTATTTAAGACCACCTCATGATGGTCTTTCGTCTTGAACTTATTGAGGATTTCGCAAAGATTTCCGTCTTTATCGATCAGATAACTCGTCCTCAGAATCCCGTCGAATTCTCTGCCCATGAACTTCTTGGGACCCCACGCTCCGTATGCGTCAGCCACGGCATGGTCCTCATCACTCAGTAGTCGAAAGTTGAGCGCATCTCGCTCCACAAACTTAGCTAAGCGCTTCACCGGATCTGGACTGATACCGAGCACCACTACATCGTGTTCATCTAGCTGCACTGCAATATCGCGCAGACCCTGTGCTTGTACCGTACATCCGGGCGTCATTGCCTTTGGGTAAAAATAGACCAAAACGTTTTTATTACCCTGGAAATCGCTCAGCGAGACATCCGCGCCGTTGTTATCCTGCAAAGTAAAGATTGGTGCAGGCGACCCTGTTGTTGGAAGTGACATTGCGACTCCTCTGATGATGGTTGGTTATGAAGTTTAGGGACTGAATACGCACTGATCCAGTGATCTATCCAGTGCGACGTTTCTGATAACGAATAGTACTGTTTCGTACCGGAAACTCTTGTGTTTTGCGGTCTTCAAAAAACTCTCTGAGCATTTCTATTACAACCGGAAACGC
>JAKMGS010000100.1 GCA_022424815.1 Schleiferiaceae bacterium
TGGCGTTCTTGGAAGGAGGAAATAACTACGATAATTTCTGGGAATACCGTGCGTTTAACTTGAAGCGTAGTGCTGGAGTTGGTTTGCGCATCTTCATGCCTATGTTTGGTTTGATGGGAGTGGACGTTGCCTATGGCTTCGATCCTATGCCGAACGGTGCAGCAGCCAGCGGATGGCAAACGCACTTCATCATTGGCCAACAGTTCTAATTCAACTACCTTCACCGCAATGAAGCTTCGCCTTTTCCATATCATCATCGCCGCCCTGTTAAGCTTTCCTACTATGGCACAGCGTTATGGCGTCGTAGACACGGAATACATCCTCGCCAACATGCCGGAATATGAGCAGGCTAAAAGTCAGATTAACAATTTAAGTGAGCAATGGGCAGGAGAAATCAGTGCCATGCAAAGTGAACTTCAGAGTTTGAAAGATGCTCTAGCCGTCGAAAGAATTTTGTTGTCGCCAGATAAACTTGCTCAGAGGGAGAAAGCAATTCGCGACAAGGAAGCGGAGGTTTTGGACTTGCAGCAAAAATATTTCGGACCAGATGGGGAATTATTTAAAAAACGTGCGCAACTTGTCCAGCCTATTCAAGATAAAGTCTTCGGTGCCGTTCAAGCAATCGCCGTCAAACGGAAGCTAGATCTTATTTTGGATAAGAGTGCAGACAGTGGAGTCCTCTTTGTGAATAAGGAGAAAGACTACAGTGACGAAGTATTAAACAGTTTAAAGTGATAAATCAAAAACAATGAAAAAAGTTCTACTTGCAATTGCCTTGACACTCGGCCTTGCTGGCACCGCTACGGCTCAGCAAAAAGTAGGTCACATCAATATTCAGGAGTTGTTAGCCATGATGCCTGAGCAAAAATCTGCAGACGATGAAATACAGAAATACGCTCAGCAATTGGAGAATGACCTTACTGAAATGCAAACAGAGTATCAGACTAAATTGCAAAATGCGCAGGCAAATCAGGCTAATTGGACTCAACTACAACTTCAAACTAAATCTGAAGAATTGCAATCATTGCAACAGCGTATCATTGATTATCAACAAAGTGCTCAGCAGGACATACAACGTAAGCAATACGATTTGCAAGTTCCTATTATTGAAAAAATCCAAAATGCCATCAATAGTGTCGGTAAAGAAAATGGCTTTGCGTACATTTTTGATGTATCACAAGGCAGTGTAATTTACACTGAGGGTGGTGAAGATGTCATGGCTTTGGTAAAAGCTGAGTTAGGCATTAAATAACTCGAAACACTATAAAACTAGAACCCCTATGGTGTATGCCGTAGGGGTTTCTTTATATCGTATTTTGGTACGAATGAAAGGCATCACGAAAATAGGACTGTTTGATAGTGGACTAGGAGGCTTAACGGTACTTCAGGCACTCGAAAAGCGCTTACCAGGCGTGCCAAAAATTTATTACGGTGATACGCTCCACCTTCCGTACGGAGATAAAAGTGATGCCGCTATCATCTCGTATAGTATTAAAATAGTTTCATTCTTGCAATCTGAAGGTTGTGATCTTGTAGTAATCGCTTGTAATAGTGCGAGCGCTGCTGCGGGTAAAGTGCTTGAAACGAAGTTTCCCGATCTTACCTTTATCAACGTCATAGACCCGGTAGTTACAGCGCTCGCAAAGGGGCCTTATAAAACGGTGGGATTGTTAGGTACACGAGCTACGGTTAGAAGTGGTGCTTATCCTAGGAAATTAGAGGCTATGAATCCGTCCATCAATTTGTGCGCATTGGCCACACCGTTATTAGTGCCTTTGATTGAAGATGGTTTTGTAGGTAGTGGCATAGAATTTCAGGTACTGAAGCATTATTTAGACGATCCATCCTTGGAAGGTATTGAAGCTGTAGTGCCTGGATGTACACATTATCCATTATTGGAAGATGCCGCGTCATCGTTACTTGAAGGTGTAGATTGGATAGATGCCCCAGCGATTGTGGCAGAGGCTGTTGCCTTAGAATGCAAGAATCCTACGCGAGAAGTACCAAAGACTACCTTTTATCTAAGTGACAAGACATCAAGCTTCATGGAATTGGCTGCGAAGACTTTTGGGATTGTTACTGACTGGACTACTAAAGTCTTGGATTGATTCTTTTTTCGTATTCCGCAATCAGTATTGTAAGCTAGGAGCCTTTTACCATTCAAGTTTCTTAGAAGCGCGGTATATTCACTTTTCGAAAGTTTACAGTTATGAATCGAAATTTATTCCTAAATCTTCTATTGGTTATAACCTCAGTGGCATTCACTAATTGCCAGAATCATACAGAGGTCAATGCAGAACCTGCAGAAACTATTTTTTACGGTGATACTAGTATCCGTGAAGAGTTGTTTCAGGATCCACATAGTTTTAGCACAGAGGCTTCTGTTGTGAAACATTTGGATTGGGATGCTGAGGTAGATTTTCAGGATGAGGTAATTCGTGCCACCGCAACATGGACCTTAGAGGAGAGTCATAGCGATACCATCATTTTCGATACAAAGAATTTGAATATCGTTGGGGTGACCTTAGATGGAAAGCCTGCGGAATGGTCTCTTGGTCAGAATGATGAATTATTAGGTACGCCTTTAATCGTAGCCTTGCCATTTGAAGCGCAGAAAGTGACGATATCATATCAAACTACGGATAAAGCCGAAGCGTTACAGTGGTATCCAGCGGAGTTGACTCAAGGTAAAAGAATGCCATTTTTATTTACCCAAAGTCAGGCCATCCTTGCCAGAACATGGGTGCCTTGTCAAGATCGACCAGGCGTGAGATTTACATACAATGCTCAAGTAAACGTTCCAAAGGGGATGTTAGCGCTAATGAGCGCATCAAACCCTACACAGAAATCTGAGGACGGTGTTTATGAATTTTCAATGCCACAGCCCATTCCTAGTTACCTTTTAGCCTTAGGTGCGGGTGATTTGGCGTTTATAGAACTAGGTGAGCGTTCTGGTGTATATGCAGAGCCAGAGATGGTGCGTAATGCTGCCTTCGAATTTAGTCAGACGGAAGCCATGATTTCGCGGGCAGAGTACCTTTATGGACCCTATTATTGGGGACGTTATGATATGTTAGTATTGCCGCCTTCGTTCCCCTTTGGGGGCATGGAGAACCCACGACTCACGTTTTTAACGCCCACAGTAATTGTAGGAGACATGAGCTTGACTAGCCTTATTGCTCACGAGTTAGCCCATAGCTGGAGTGGGAATTTGGTGACGAATGCAACTTGGAATGATTTCTGGTTGAACGAAGGATTCACTGTCTATTTTGAAATGCGCATCATGGATGCGGTGTATGGACCGGACTTTGCTGATATGCTAGAGGCATTGAGTTATGATGATTTACAACGTGAGCTCGCCGTTATGCTTAAGGAGGATCCTGATGCGACAAGGTTAAAGCAAGATCTTAAAGGACGCAACCCAGACGATGCCGTAACGGCAATAGCTTATGATAAAGGATTTCATTTTTTAAAATTATGTGAGCAGACTGTGGGACGCGAGCGTTGGGATGCCTTTCTCAAAGGGTATTTTGATGAGTATAGATTTAAAACGCGAATTACAGAAGAGTTTTTACAGGAATTGGCCGGGCTGATGACCCAAGAAGAATGGAATTCTGTAGGTGTAGAGGAATGGGTATATGGTAAGGGATTACCCGTAAATTGTCCGTTTCCAGCATCCAATAGATTTTCAATTGTGGACGAAGCCGTCAAAATGTTACTTGGGGTAAGTCCAGATGATCCTAGTGCTAAGTCTATGGCATACCTTGGACAAGAAGTAACCATTCGCTGGTCAACGCATGAGTGGTTACGCTACATCAGAGGACTTGAAGCCGGTGGTGCTATTGAGGGACATTACAGGTTAGCAGATGCTAATTATGGTTTTACAGGAAGTCCAAATCCCGAGATTGTAGCGGCGTGGTATACGGCAATTTTAAAAACAGGATTTGAGGGCTACGATCCTGAGCTATATGAGGAGAAAGTTGAGTCTTTCTTGACCACTGTGGGGCGTCGCAAGTTCATTGTCCCTATGTATACTAGTATGCTCGAAGGCGATGAAAAACGCCAGGCGTGGGCTAAGGAGATTTATACCAAGGCTCGAGCTTCTTACCACCCTTTATCACAGCAAACGTTGGATCAGCTCTTCACAGAGCACGAGTAGTGGAACATCCTATTTACAACGCCTTGTTGCCTTTGGCCGAACCTACTAGGGTCAAGGACTTTTCCCGCTATTTCCAAAATTATCCTGGTGGATATGGGGAAGGTGATGTATTCCTGGGTATTATGGTGCCGAACCGACGTTTGGTTGCCAAAGAATATGCCTTCCAATGGGATGAGGATACCTTAGCTTCCGGGTTTGGACATGTTTGTCATGAGGTGCGCCATACAGCGCTCTTTGCGCTAATGATAAGGTTTGGTGCGGAGCGAAAGCGTAGAGGCCATTGGCATGATTTCCTTAGAGATCATTACGAGGGTATTAATAATTGGGATCTAGTCGACACCTGTGCATACAAGATTTTTGGCCGTATGGCATTCGAAAGCGGGGATTATAGCACATTAGAAGCGTTTTTAGCCAGTGATAATATGTGGCATAAACGCACCGCAGTAGTCTCAACATTACACATGATCAAGCACGGTAGATTTGAAGAGGCGTTCGTCTATTGTCAAGTGGCCGCAGAGGGAGCTCCGGATATTCTTCAAAAAGGAATAGGCTGGGTGTTGAAATGTATCTGGCAAAAAGATTCGGCGGTGGCTGAGGCACATTTAGAAATGGGCTATCTCAGTGGCCTCTACTCGCGATTGGTAGTCAGAATAGGCTTGGAAAAGGCGGATAAAGACTTTAGAAACGCATTCTTGGCGATGCGCTAAGCGTATCCTCAGGCCAAACTAATTCAAAGGTTCCAGATGCCGGGGTTTCTTGGAATGGTTTCTTTTCTTCCTTCGGAGTAGGCTTGAAGACGTCGAGTAAATCTTCCTTCTCTTGCTTTAGAGTCTCTTTGAAACTTTGAGTAATACGTGCTTTGTCTAGGCTGATGCAGACATCATCGAGATTACAGCCTACTATCAAGCGGATGTAGGGCTGGTTTTCGTTTTCGGCTTCAGATATCCAATTTCCCAAATCGCGGTTGGAATTTTTACCGCGCAGCGCTATATCCTTGAGTCCCAGCCGAACGCTGTATCGAATATCATCAGTTTCTAGATTTTGCCAACCGTTGACCCACAAGTTTAGTGCGCTATTCTCCACTTTAGTTTCTGGAAGTTGTAAAGTATCACCATGTACTCTAAAATCAGTGCTCAAAAATGGGAAGTCTATTCTTTTAAGTTCTCCTTGGTCTATAAAGGTGCTTAGTTCCTGTAAAGGAGCATAATTTTGGAGTGTTCCATTTCGGATATCGCCGCGACCCTCAATAAGTGTTTTGCTAGAAATTTGATTCCATTCTTCATCGAACGTCAACGAAACTTCCGCTTCAACGTTTGCCTGGCCTAAAAGGTTAGAAGCGTCTAGGTCTTCAATTTCGAAGCTGTTGAAGCTAGCCAATAGTTGGTCAAGCTGAATATCCTTTGCCTTGAGATCCGCTTTGAAAACGTTATTATGGCCATTTTCGAATAGGGTCCAATTCCCTCCCATAGTGCCGTCACACCCTTCGATACTCATGTCTTTGCCAAGCATCCAGGCACCACGATTGTACACCGTCCCACTCAAGTTCGTTCCATTAAAATCTCCGAGATTGATATGATCAACATGCAAGCTCACGCTGTAATCAAAGGTGGTTTCCTCATCATCGGTAGAATCATCGATTTCCCAGAATAAAAGAGGGTCAATATCGATTGTTGAGCTATGTAATGACAATTCAACCTTTGGATACCCATCGGGCACTAAGGCATGAAAAATGGTTCCTTGTACTATGGCTGTGTTGTCTCCACTTTGTAACAAACATCGGTCAACTGTGACATTGCGACCGTCTGCACTTAGCTCCGCCTCTACCTTATCAAATAGAATGTTGCTCTGGGCCAATGCAAATGAGCATTCTAATAATTGAATATTTCCTTCAAAGAGTGGAGCGCCGTAAGGACTAAGATCTTCCCAGGAGCTAAAGGCTTGTTTGATTTTTAAATGGTCCCCTTTCCAGAAACCTGTGGCTCCGACTAGTATATCCGTTTCTACAAAATCAAATAATTCACTCAGGTTGGAACCGCCATTCAAGTTTGTAGAAAGTTGTGGCCGTCTACCGCTTAAGGATAAGTCCCCATTGATCTCCCCAGTTTTTGTCTTGATTCGGAGTAAATTTATTTGTAGGTCGGGCTGCTCACCCCAGAAC